>JBDTWC010000012.1:0-12571 GCA_040006875.1 Acidobacteriota bacterium
CGCCACCAAGGTCGAGCAGCTCGTGAAGGCGTTCCCCGAGGTGAAGCAGGTCGTCACCAAGATGGGCCGTCCCGACCTGGCTACCGAGGCCATGGGCATCTATCAGGGCGACGTCTACGTGGGCCTGCACCCGATCGACGAGTGGACCACCGGCCGCGACAAGGCCGCGCTCATCGACGCACTCGACGTGGCGCTGCGGGCCATGCCGGGCGTGACCTTCAACTTCACTCAGCCCATGGCCATGCGTCTCGACGAAGTGATCTCGGGCGTGAAGGCCGACGTGGCCGTGAAGATCTTCGGCCAGGATGCCGCCACGCTCGAGCATCTCGGCGCGGTGGTGGAGCGCGCGCTGGCGGAAGTGCGCGGGGCCAGCGACCTGCAGACCGAGGTGCTCTTTGGCGCCGCCGAACTGCAGGTGGTCGTCGACCGGGCGCAGATCGCGCGCTACGGGCTCAACGTCACCGACGTGCAGCGCGTGGTGGAAACCGCCGTCGGCGGCACCACCGTCAGCGAAGTGCTCGACGGTCCGCGCCGCTTTCCGGTCGTGGTGCGGCTGCCCGACGACCAGCGCGCCAACGCCGGGGCCGTGGGCGCGGTGCTGCTCACGGGCCGGCGCGGCGAACGGGTGCCGCTGTCGCGCGTGGCCCGCATTTCAGAGACGCAGGCGCCCGAGGCCATCAATCACGAGAACGGCGAGCGGCGGCTGGTGGTGCAGACCAACGTGCGGGGCCGCGACGTGGGCAGTTTCGTCGGCGAGGCGCAGGGGCGCGTGGCCCGCGCGCTCACGCTGCCGCCGGGCTACCGGATCGAATGGGGCGGGCAATTCGAGAACCAGGCCCGCGCCATGGCGCGACTGGCCCTGGTGGTGCCGCTCTCGATCGCCATCATCTTCCTGTTGCTCTTCGTCACCTTCGGCACGGTGCGGCAGGCGGCGCTGGTGCTGACGAACGTGCCCTTTGCGCTCGTGGGCGGGGTGGCCGCGCTGTGGCTGCGCGGGCTGACGTTGAACCTGTCGGCCGCGGTGGGCTTCATCGCGCTCTTCGGCGTGGCCGTGCTGAATGGCGTGGTGCTCGTGAGCGCCGTGAACCGGCTCCGCGAGCAGGGCCAGCCGCTGCGCGAGGCGCTCATGACCGGGGCGGCCACGCGACTGCGGCCGGTGCTCATGACGGCCATGGTGGCGGCCCTCGGCTTCGTGCCCATGGCGCTGTCGCACGGCGCCGGCGCCGAGATCCAGCGGCCGCTTGCGAGCGTGGTGATCGGCGGCATCGTCACCTCCACCCTGCTGACGCTGATGGTGCTGCCGACGTTGTACTCGTTGCTCGAGCAGCGCGCGCTGCGGGCCGATCCGGAAGACTGACCTCAGCCATAAGATATGGACGTGCGGGTGCTCGTGGTGGAAGACGATCCGGCCATCAGCCGGTTCGTGGTGCGCGGCTTGCGCGAGGAACACTACCGGGTGGACCTCGCCGAGGACGGTGTCACCGCCGAACAGCTGGCGGCAACCGAGGCCTTCGACGCCGTCGTGCTCGACGTGCAGCTGCCGGGCCTCGACGGTTTCGCCCTGTGCCGAAGGCTGCGCCGCGACGGCATCGACACGCCGGTGCTGATGCTCACCGCGCGCGACGCCGTCGCCGACCGGGTCGAAGGCCTCGATGCGGGCGCCGACGACTACCTGGTGAAGCCGTTTGCCTTCGACGAGCTGCTGGCGCGGCTGCGGGCCCTCACGCGCCGCGGCCGCACGCGGCAGCTCGATGCCACGCTCGCCTACGGTGCGCTCACGCTCGACGTCACTACCCATCTCGTGCACGCGGCGGGCCGCCCGCTCGAGCTGAGCGCCACCGAGTATCGACTGCTCGAGCACCTGCTGCGGCATCCCGAGACGATCGTGTCGCGCGATCAGCTCGCCGACCACGTCTGGGGCGGGGACTACGAGCCGTTCTCGAACGTGGCCGACGTCTACGTCGGCTACCTGCGGCGCAAGCTGCGCGCGGCCGGCGTGACCGACCCGCTCATCCACACCATTCGCGGCATGGGCTACATGCTGAAGGGGCGCGCGCCCGAGGGGCGCGAATGACGGACTTGTCGTTCCGCTCGCGGCTCACGTTGCGCTGGCTGACCGCGTTCGGCCTCGTGCTGGCCCTGGCGCACACGGCGGTCTACGTCGGCGCCCGCGAGTTCCTGCAGCGCGACCTCGACGCGCAGCTGCGCCAGCTGGCAGGCACCGAGCTGGCGTCGGCGGTGGACGAACCCGGCCTGGGCGTGCACCTGCATGAGTTCCCCGCCGACGCTCATGGCGCGGCCGAAGTGGCCGACAAGTTCGTGCAGCTCATCGACGTATCCGGGCGCGTCTTGATGCAATCCCCGCGGCTGGGGGCGGCGCCCGCCCTGCTCGATGGCGAAGCGTTGCGGCGGTCGCTGACCGGCCAGCCGACGGTGGTGGCGGTGGTCGCCGCCGGACGACCGGGCCGCATGACCGGACTGGTCACGCCGGGGCCCGAGCGCTACGTGGTGGCGGTAGGCCTCTTCACCGAGAGCCTCGACTCGACGCTGTCACGCCTGGCGCGGCTGCTCATGGGTGTGTGGTTCGGCGGTCTCGCGCTGACCGGTCTCGTGGGGTTCTCGCTGGCGTCGCGCGCGCTCGAGCCGATTCGCCGCATCACCGAGCGGGCCGGCGCCATTGCCGACGGCCACTTTGCGGCGCGCCTCGACCCGCCGGCGGTGGATGACGAGATCGGCCGCATGACGCAGCTGCTGAACCGGATGCTCGATCGCCTGCACGGCGCCCTCGAGTCGAACCGGCGCTTTGCCGCCGACGCATCGCATGAACTGCGCGGTCCGCTCACCGCCATGCGGGGCGAAGTGGACGTGACCCTGAAGCGCGAGCGCACACCCGAGGAGTACCGCGAGGCGCTGTCCGTGGTGCGCGAGCGGCTATCGGTGATGCACGCCCTGACCGACGACCTGATGCTGCTCGTGCGCGCGCAGGAACAGCGCCTGCCGCCGGTGGGCGAGGTCCACGTGGCCGACCTGCTGCACCGCGTCTCGGCCCATGTCGGCCACGCCGCCACCGCCAGCGGCGTCACCGTCACGGTGGACGCCGACACCAGCCTGGTCGTCTACGGCGAGGCGAGCCTGCTCGAACGCGTCTTCGACAACCTGGTGCGCAACGCCATCCAGTACAACCGCGACCACGGCTCGGTCGCCGTCAGGGCCACGATGCGGGCCGGCGCCGGCGACTGGGTCGACGGCGAGATCCTGATCGAGGTCACCGACACCGGCGTGGGCATTCCCGAGGCCGAGCGCGAGCGCGTCTTCGAACGGTTCTATCGGCTCGATGCCTCGCGTTCACGGCGTACCGGCGGCGCCGGGCTCGGCCTGGCGATCTCGCGCGAGATCGTGCAGCTCTTCAAAGGGTCGATCCGCGTCGGCGCGACCGTCGGTCACGGCACGACCGTCGAAGTGCGCCTGCCGGGCGGCGTCGCGACGGTGTAGGTGATCGGCTTCTCGCGTCAGCAGGCCAGGCTCGTGCGCAGGTCCTCATCGCGGCACGACGGACGCGGCGCCGGACGGACTACTGGCCGTCGACGCGCGCGGTCTTGATGTAGTCGAGGCGGGGGAAGTTCGTCTTCAGGTAGGCGTTGCCCTGCTCGAACAGCGGGTCCTGCTTGCCGGCGCGAATGCCGCCGAGCGCGCTTTCGCCATAGCCGTCGTAGAGCGCGTCCACCACGTCCATGCCCTCAACGATCCGGCCGAACGGCACGAACGGCTCCTGGTCGTGCGTGGCCCGGTTGTCGACGAGGTTGATGAACACCTGGGTGGTGCGGCCGTCCTTCGCCGCGAACGCGAAGGCCACCGTGCCGCGCACGTTCGACTCGCGGAACGTGTCGTCGGGCATGGTGCGCGAGCGCCATGCCTGCGCTACCTCGGGCTGGCCGGCAATGCCGAACTGCGCCCACTTCCCCTTCACCACCCGGAACCACGCCGAGTCGTCGAAGTAGCCCGACGTGACCAAGGTGTAGAAGCGGTCGGCGCCGATCGGCGCCCAGGCGCGGGTGCAGTCGATCACGACCGCGCCCTTGGTGGTGTCGAGGCGCACGCGGAAGCGCTCGGGCGCGCGCTCGTCGGCGTGGGCCAGGATCGATGCGGTCATCACGATGAGGGCCAGGAACATGAGACGGAATCGCGGCATCACACCAGGGTAGCCCGCGCCGGCACGGGAAGCGTATAGTCGAGTTTGCGTGAGCCCCGGCATTCGTCTCCTCCTCCTGGTATGTGCCGCTGGCGCTCAGGCGGCGGTCGTGCGCGCGCAAACGCTGCCCCTGCCGCCATCCCTTGCCACTCCCCTGACCCTCGAAGCCGCGATCGAGCGCGGCGTGCACGACAACCTCGCCCTGCACGCGGCTCGCGAGCGTCAGCTCGCCGCCGCAGCAGCCGTCGACGTGGCGCGACAGCGGCCCAATCCTGAGGTGCGCGTCGAGTTCGAACGCGAAACTCCCACCCAGGCCTACACGCTCGGCCTTCCACTGGAACTCGGCGGCAAGCGCCGGCGCCGCATCGCCCTCGGCACCGCCGGCGTCGAGGTCAGCGTGGCCGAGAGCGATCTCGCCGCGGTGGACTTGCGCGCGGCCATCCGCCGCGGCTACTTCGACGTGGCCGGCGCCGACGCGCGCCTCGCCCTGCTGCGCGAGGTGCTGGCCCTCGCGGCCCGGGCCCGCGACGCAGCGCAGCAGCGGTTCGCGGCCGGAGGCGCGCCGCGCCTCGAGGTGCTCCAGGCCGAGCTGGCGCGGGCCGAGGCCGAGAACCAGGTCACGGCCCTGGTCGGCGCGGCCGCGGCCGCGCGCGCCCAACTGCGAGCACTGCTGGCCCTGCCGGCCGACGCCGAGCTCGCGCTGGCCACGCCGATCGACGCCGGCATCGTAGCCGCGCCCGGCGTGTCGCCCGCCAATCCGGACACCGCCGTGGATCTCGCGATCCTCGCCTCGCAGATCGAGGAGCAGCGCGCGCGGGTCGCACTCGCGTCAGCGCTCCAGACGCCGGACCTGCTGCCGGAAGCCACCATCACCCGCGGCGCCGAACCCGAGTTCAGCACCGGATGGCGCGTCGGAGTGGGCGTCACCGTGCCGCTTTTCACGCGCCACCGCGCCGCCGTGCACGTCGAAGAGGCCACGCTCAGCGCGCTGACGCTGGAGAGAGACGCGGCGCTGGCCCGACGCGCTGGCGCCATCGCGTCCGCTCGCGCCATGACCGACGCTCTTGGTCAACAGTATTCGCGCTACCAGTCGGCGATCGTGCCCCAGGCCATCGAAGTGGAACGCCTCGCCGAAGACTCTTATCGCCTCGGGCGCACCGGCATCGCCGCCTTCCTGCAGGCGCTGCAAACCACGCGCGACGTGCGGCTGCGGATGCTGCAGACCGCCGCCGACTTCCAAGCGGCGCTCGCCGATCTCGAGCGCGCCATCGGGGCGCCCCTGCCATGACTTTTGCCGCGTGCCGCACGTTAGCCCTTACGCTCACCGCTCTCACGGCACTGGCGCCGATCGCGGGCTGCGCGCGTGAGGCGCCCGAGGAGGTCGCGAGCGTCACCGTGGTGCCGGTCGAAGTCGAGGCGGCGCAGCGCGGCGACATCCGCGCGGTCGTGCGCGCCACCGGGCTCGTCACGCCGGCCCCCGGAGCCGAGCTGCTGGTCGTTGCTCCCGAGGGGGCGCGGATCGCGGAGCTGCCGCGGGCCGAGGGCGACCGCGTGGCCAAGGGCGATTTGCTGGTGCGCTTCGACATCCCGTCGACCGGCGCCGAGGTGGCGCGGCAGAAGGCCGACATCGCGCGCGCCGAGGCGCAGATCGCCAATGCGCGGGCCGCCCAGGTCCGGGCCAAGGACCTCTTCGATCGCGGCATCGCGGCGCACAAGGAACTCGAAGACGCCGACCGCGATCTGGCTGACGCCGACGCCGCCCTTGCGCAAGGGCAAGCGGGCTTGACTGCCGCCGACAGCACCGCCGCCCGGGCCACCGTGCGGGCGCCGTTTGCCGGCGTGATCGTCAAGCGGCTGCACAATCCTGGCGACGTGGTGGAGGCGGCCACGGCCGACGCGGTGCTGCGCCTGGTCGATCCGCATCGCCTCGAAGTGGTGGCATCGATTGCGCCGGGCGATGTGCCGCGCATCGCCGCCGGCGCGCACGTGCGCCTCGCCACGCCCGTGGACGGCGCGCTCACCGTCGTGTCGCGGCCCACGGCCGTCGACGCGGCGACCGGCGCCGCGCCCATCCGTCTCGCCTTTGCCGGTGCGGCACCGGCCCTCGCCGTGGGCACACCGGTGCAGGTGGAGATCGACGCCGAGAGACGCGTGGCGGTGGTGCTCGTGCCGCTGACGGCGCTGGTGCGCGAGGGCGAAGACACGGCCGTCTTCGTCGCCGGGGATGACAAGGCCGAACGCCGCGCCGTCACCCTCGGGGTGAGCGACGGCACGCGCGTCGAGATCGTGTCGGGACTGGCCGCCGGTGATCGCGTGATCGTGCACGGCCAGGCCGGCCTGCCCGACGGGGCGACCATCTCGGTTGGAGCCGCCACTCCGTGACCATGGCCGCGCTCGCGATCCGCCACGCGCGGGCCGCCGCGCTGGTGGCGGCAGCGCTGGTCGTGGCCGGCGGCCTCGCGGCGGTGTCGCTGCCGAGCAGCATCTACCCGCCGCTCGAGTTTCCGCGCATCGTGGTCATCGCCAAGAGCGGCACGTTGCCGTCGCAGTCGATGACGCTCACCGTCACCCGCCCGATCGAACAGGCGGTGATGGAGGTGCCTGGCATCCGGCGCGTGCGCTCGCGCAGCATCCGCGGCGCGGCCGAGATCTCGGCGCAGTTCGCACCCGCCACCGACATGCTGCTGGCCCTGCAGCAGGTTCAGAACCGCGTCGCCGAGGTGCGTGGCGAGCTGCCCGCCGACACCGTGCTCACGGTCGAGCGGCTCACGCCGGCGGTCTTTCCGGTGCTCATCCTGAGCATGACCGGGAACCTGCCTACGGCCGATCTCAACGACCTGGCCAGCTATGTGGTGAAGCCGGATCTGGCGCGCGTGCCCGGCGCCGGCCAGATCGAGGTGCTGGCCAGCGACAGCCGGGAGGTGGAAGTGGTGCTCGACCCGGCCAAGCTCACCGCCGCGGGCCTCACGGTCACCGACGTGGCCGAGGCGTTGCGGGCCCAGAACCTTGTGCAGCCGGTGGGCCGGTTCGAGGAGGGAGGCCAGCAGCACCTGGCGCTGGCCTCGGGCCTGTGGAAGAACCTCGACGACATCGCCCAGGCGCCGATCGTGATGAAGGGCGGCGCCACGGTGCGGGTGGCCGATCTCGGCGCGGTCGTGCCCGGGGCGCCGGATCGCACGCTGCTCGTCACCGGCAACGGCCGCGACGCCGTGTCGATCAGCATCTCGCAGCAGATCGGCGCCAACATCCTGGCCGTGAAGGAAGGCGTCGACACCACACTCGCGTCGTTGCTGCGGGCCCTGCCCGACGGCATCCGCATCACGAAGGTTTACGACCTGGCCGACTTCGTGCGCGCCTCGATCACCAACGTGCGCGACGCGATCCTCATCGGCGGCTTGCTGGCGGTGCTGGTGCTGCTGGTGTTCCTGCGCGATCTGCGCCTCACGCTCATCGCCGCAGTGACCCTGCCCCTGGCGATCGTGCCCACGTTCGCGTTCCTGTGGCTCTTCGACGGCTCAATCAACCTGATGTCGATGGGCGGCCTGGCCATTGCCATCGGGCTGGTCATCGACGACGCGGTGGTGGTGGTCGAGAACATCCATCGGCAGGCCGGTCACGGCGTCGACGCGATCGCCGGCGCGGTGTCGCAGTTGATGGCGCCGCTCGTCAGCTCGACCCTCACCACGGTGGTCGTGTTCGCGCCGCTCGGCCTGCTCTCGGGCGTGGTCGGGCAGTTCTTCCGCGCGCTGTCGCTCAGTCTGTCGGCGGCGGTGCTGGTGTCGTTGGCCTTGTCGGTGAGCATCGTGCCGCTGCTGGCGCGCTGGGCCGTGGGCCGACGCGGCGCTCCGGCCCATCAACCCGAGGCACCCCACGGGGTGCTCGATCGGCTCTACGCGCGCAGCCTCGGCGCGATGGTCGCGCGTCCCGTGCTGGCCGTCGTGGTGGCAGTGGCGCTCGCCGCCGTCACGGGCGCGGCGTTCCTCACCGTGGGCACCGGCTTCCTGCCGCCTTCCGATGAAGGTGGCTTCGTGGTCGACTACCTCACGCCCGCCGGCAGCGCGCTCGGCGAAACCGATCGCCAGGTGCGGGCCATGGAAGCGGTGATCGCGAAGACGCCGGAAGTGGCGGCCTACTCGCGGCGCACGGGATCCGAACTCGGTCTCTTCGCCACCGCGCAGAACACCGGCGACATCCTGGTGCGGCTGAAGCCGCGCGGCGACCGCGAGCGCTCCTCCGAGGACGTGATTGCGGCCCTCCGTCCCGAGTTGCAGGCCGCGGCGCCGCTGGCCGAGATCGAGTTCGTGCAGTTGCTGCAGGACATGCTCGGCGATCTCGAAGGCAGCCCGACGCCGATTGAAGTGAAGATCTTCGGCGACGACACCAGCGTGCTCGAGGAACTCGCCGAGCCGGTCGTGGCGATGCTCGAGAAGACCGACGGGGTCGTCGACGTGGTCGGGATGCAGCGCGGCAATCCCGAAACGACGTGGACCGTGGATCCCGTGGCCGCAGGCCGGCTCGGCCTCACCGTGGCGCAGACCGCGACGCAGATGTCGGCGGCGTGGCTGGGCGAGGTGGCCACCGACCTGCGCCTGTTCGATCGGCGCGTTCCCGTGCGCGTGCGCCTGCCCGACCCCGTGCGCTTCGACAGCGCGCATCTGGCCGACACGCTGCTGCGCACCCCGGGCGGCGCGCTGGTGCCCGTGTCGCGCATCGCCCACGCCGAACGCTCCAACGGTCAGGCCGAACTGCTGCGCGAGAACCTGCGCGGCATGGCGCTCGTGAGCGGCCGGCTCGAGGGGCGCGACCTGGGCAGCGCCGTGGCTGAGATCCGCGGGCAGCTCGAGGCCATGACCTTGCCCGTCGGCTACACCTTCGAGATCGGCGGGCAGTACGAGGCCCAGCGCACGGCCTTTCGCGAGCTGCTGGCCGTATTCGGCCTCGGGGCCATGCTCGTCTTCACCATCCTCGTGGTGCACTTCCGCGCCTGGACCCCGGCCCTGCTCATCCTGCTGGCCGCACCGCTGTCGCTCGGCGGTGCGTTGCTGCTACTCAGGCTCACCGGCGCAGATTTGAACGTGTCGTCGGCCATGGGCCTCATCCTGCTGGTTGGGCTGGTCGTGAAGAACGGCATCATGCTGCTCGACCTGTCGGAGTCGCTGCATGCGCAAGGTGAGCCGTTTGCGGCGGCCATCGCCCACGCGGGTGCGATCCGGCTGCGCCCGATCCTGATGACGACGCTGTGCACGCTGTTTGGATTGCTGCCGCTCGCGCTCGGCCTCGGGCCCGGCGCCGATCTGCAGAAGCCGCTCGCCCTGGCGGTGATTGGCGGTCTCGCACTCTCGACCCCGGTGACGCTGCTCATCGTGCCGGGGCTCTACGCGGCGTTCACCCGACGGTCGCGGCTCGCGCCGCAGAGGTAGTCATGCGTCAACTCCTGGCCCTGGTCGCGCTCTTCGTCACCGCCTCCGTCGCGGCCCACGCCGCTGACTCGTATCACTTGACCAAGACCGTGCCGATCGGCGGCGAGGGCGGCTGGGACTACGTCACGGTCGATTCGGCCGCCCATCGCCTCTATGTGTCGCACGGCAACAAGATCGTGGTCGTCGACATCAGTGCGGGCACGGTCGTGGGCGAGATTCCCGACACGGCCGGCGTGCACGGCTTCGCCGTGGCGCCCGACCTGGGCCGCGGCTTCTCAAGCAACGGCCGCGCCAACACCTCCACGATCGTGGACCTGAAGACGTTGCAGGCGATCGGCTCGGTGGCCACGGGCGGCAACCCCGACGCGATCTACTACGAGCCGACGCGACACGAGGTCTACACCATGAACGGCCGCGGCCAGTCGGCCACGGTCTTTGACGCGCGCACCGGCACGGTGACGGCCACCATCCCGCTCGGCGGCAAGCCCGAAGCGCTGGTTCAGGACGTTGCGGCCCAGCAGCTCTACGTGAACATGGAAGACCTCGGCGCCATCGCCGTCATCGACATCACGACGCACACGCTGGCCGCCACCTGGAAGATCACCGGGTGCGAAGACCCCACGGGACTGGGTTTCGATCCGAAGAGCCATCGTCTGTTCAGCGCCTGCGGCAACAGGGTGATGGCGGTCACCGACTCCACGAGCGGAAAGCACGTGACCAGCGCGCCGATCGGCGACGGCGCCGACGGCGCGGCCTTCGATCCGGCCACCGGCCTGGCGTTTGCGTCCAACGGCACCGACGGCACGGTGACCATCGCGCATCTGGACGCGCCAGGAACCCTCACCGTGGTGCAGACGCTCAAGACCGCTGTGTCGGGTCGCACCATGATCCTCGACCCGGTCACGCACCAGATCTTCGTGCCGGCCGGCGACACCACCCCCAATCCGAGCGGCAGCGGTCGCGCGGTGTCGGTGCCCGGCACCCTCAAAGTGCTGATGTTCGCGCCGCAGGGCTAGACTGGATCTCATGCTCAGCGCCAGGCGCCGCTACGGTGATGCGCTGCGCGCGGGAGCGCTGCTGGCGGCGGCCCTGCTCGCCCAGGCCGCGTGTGCGACGCTGGCGACCACCGGCACGCCGTCCGCGGCGGCGCGAGCCGCGGTGTTCGTGCAGGGCCGCTGGCTGTCGCTGCGTGTGTCGCTGCCGACGCCGCTCGAACCGACGCGGCCCCTGGTGCTCTACATCACCGGCGACGGCGGCTGGCGCGGCAAGGACCTCGACACCTTCGAGCATCTCTGCACCTGGGGCTACGCCGTGGCCGGCATCAGTGCGCCCGACTACCTGGGTCGCCTGAATCAAGGCGTCGATCAAATCCCGCCGCAGGAACTGGCCGACGACATCGCGGCCATGGTGGGTGTGGCGCGCACGTCGCTACACGTGCCGGATGCCGCGCCGGTGGTCCTGCTGGGCGTGTCGCGTGGCGCCGATCTGGCGGTGGTCGCCGCGGCGCGCGCGTCGCTGGGCGGCGCGATTCGCGGCGTGCTGGCCGTGGGCCTCACCGCCGAGGAGGAGTTCGTGCGGCCGCAGCGGCGGCGGCGCGCGTCCGCGGTCGCCGCCGGCCGGTCCGACGACGACGTGGCGATGGCGCGTCCCTATGTGTCGCTGCGGCGCGTGGCGGTGCCCGTCAGCCTGATCCAATCGACGCACGACGAGTACGTGCCGGCGGACGAGGCGCGCCGGCTGTTCGGACCCGATACCGCCGTGCGCCAGCTCCGCGCCATCGAGTCGCGGAATCACAGCTTCAGCGACGCGCGAGACGACCTCTACGAGGCCATGAAGCAATCGCTCCAGTGGGTCGAGGCGCGCGGCGCCAGTCAGGTGGCGCCATGACGCTGCGCGCGGTGGCGCTGCTGGCGGCGCTGGCCGTCACTATGCCAGACGCTGCCGCTCACGCGTCCACGGGACAGCCGTGGCCGGTCACCGTGCGCGGCAAGGCGCTGACCCTCACGGTCTACACCCCCAAGGCAGGCTCGCCAGTGAAGGGCACCATCTTCATGGGTAGCGGGGATGTCGGCTGGGTGGGCTTGGCGACCACGCTGGCGGAGTTCCTTTCGGACGAGGGCTACGTCGTGGCCGGTATCAACGTGCGCCAGTACCTGGCGGCCTTCGTCGACGGCGGCGCGCATCTGCAGGTCGAGCAGGTGCCGGCCGACTTCGAGGCGTTCGCCGGCGCCCTGAAGGCGCGCGGCATGCTCGCGCGTCCAGTAATCCTCGCGGGCGTCTCGGAGGGCGCGGCCCTGGCCGTCGCGGCGGCGGCGACGGCCGACGGCCATCGCTGGGTGGACGGCGTCGTGACCATGGGCCTGCCGGCCACCGCCGAACTGGCCTGGCGCTGGAAGGACGCGCTCACCTGGGTCACCAAGTCGGACGCGGACGAACCGTCGTTCAGCCCCCACGAGCTGATTGCGAACGTGGCGCCGCTCCCGCTGTGGATGATCCAGTCGACGCGCGACGAGTACGTGCCCGAGCCAGACTATCGCCGCTTCGAGCGCATGGCGGCGGAGCCAAAGCGCCTCGTGTTGATCGACGCCAAGAACCATCGCTTCACGGATAAACTGCCGGAACTCAAAGGGCAGCTAGTGGCGGGGATCGACTGGATCAGAGGACTGAGATGAGAATCGTCGTCCTGGCGCTGTGTCTCGTGGGCGTCATCGTATCGGTCGCGCAGGCGGCGGAACGCACCCCGCGCGGCGACGCTCGACCAGCGCGGTCGGCCCAGGCGCCAGCGCCTGCCGCCACGATTCCGTCCACGGCTCCTGGCTACGCGGGCTCGGCGTCGTGCAAGACGTGTCACGCCGAGGTCTACGAGCGTTGGTCGAAGACGCGCATGGCCAACGTGGTGCGCGACCCGCGCCAGCATCCCGACGCGATCATCCCCGACCTGTCGGTGCCGAACCCGCTCGTC
>JBDTWC010000013.1:0-12394 GCA_040006875.1 Acidobacteriota bacterium
GTTCGGCGGGCGCCAGCGCGCTCACGATCAGCAACACCGCGTCGGCGCCGGCGACCCGGGCCTCGAGCAGCTGGTAGTCGTCGACGATGAAGTCCTTGCGCAGAAGCGGCACATCCACGGCGGTTCTCACCGCGGCCAGATGCGCCAGGGCCCCGTCGAAGAACGAGGGTTCGGTCAGCACCGAGATGGCGGCGGCACCGCCGCGGGCGTAAGCCTGCGCCTGCGCGACCGGGTCATAGACCGGCGCCAGCACGCCGCGCGACGGCGAGCGCCGCTTGCACTCGGCGATGACATTGACCATGCCGGCGCGGGCAAGACTAGCGGCGAAGCGCGGGCCGTCGGGGGTTCGGCTGGCCGCGGCCCTGTTCGCCAGGGCGTCCGCCGGTTCGACGGCACGGCGCACGTCGAGATCGCGCCGCGTCGAGGCGACGATCGCGGCGAGCAGATCGGGTGCGGCCGTGGCGGTCATGCGGCGCCCGCGCCGGTGACCGCGACCAGCGCCTCGAGCGCACGCGCGGCGCGGCCGTCGTCGATCGACGCGGCGGCCATGGCCAGACCCTGCTTGAGCGAGGTCACGCGACCACAGACAAACAGGGCCGCACCAGCGTTGAACAGCACCACGTCACGCGCGGGTCCGGACTCTCCAGCCAGCACTTCGCGGATCACGCGGGCGTTGTGCGCGGCATCGCCGCCACTCAGGTCGGACGGCGCCGCGGTGGCCAGGCCGAGCTCCGCCGGGTGCAGGTAGAACGTCCGCACCACTTGCCCATGACACTCCGACACCTTGGTGTAGCCGGTGGTGGAGAGCTCGTCGAGGCCATCGGCGCCGTGCACGACCCAGGCGCGCTCGGCGCCGAGCTGTTGCAGTGCCCGCGCGATGAGCTCGGTCAGCTCGGACCGTGCCACGCCGACCACTTGGAAGCGCACGCGCGCCGGGTTCGTGAGCGGCCCCAGCAGGTTGAACGCCGTGGGCACCCCCAGGGCCTTGCGCGGATCGACCGCGTGCCTGGTGGCCGGATGGAAGGTGGGCGCGAAGCAGAAGCCGATTCCGGCCTCGTTGACGGCGCGTTGCACGGTCGCCGGCGGCGCATCGATGGTCACGCCCAGCGCCTCGAGCACGTCGGCGCTGCCGCAGCGGCTCGAGACGGAGCGGTTGCCGTGCTTCACGACCTGCACGCCGGCGCCGGCCACGGTCAACGCGGCGGCGGTCGAGATGTTGAAGGTGCCGGCACGGTCGCCGCCGGTGCCGCACGTGTCAACCGCCCCGGCAGCGGCGTCGATGGTCACGCCACGCGCCCGCATCGTGCGCGCGAAGCCGACCAGTTCAGCGGGCTTCTCGCCCTTCATCGCCAGCCCGATGAGCAGCCCGGCCACTTGCGCCGGGTGCGCGTCGCCGCGCATCACGACCTCCATCGCCTGCGCTGCCTGATCGGCGGTGAGGTCGTCGCGGCGCAGCAGCGCGCTGATGAGTTCGCTGAACATCACGTGCGCTCCAGGAAGTTGCGCAACAGGCGCCGGCCGTCGCCGGTGAGCACCGACTCGGGATGGAACTGCACCCCGTGCACCGGGTAGGTCTTGTGCCGCATCGCCATCACCACGTCGTCGTCAGTGGATCGGGCCGCCACTGCCAGCGCGTCGGGCCAGCCCGCGTCTGCCACGACCAGCGAGTGGTAGCGGCCCACTTCGAGCGGCGTGGTCAGCCCATGGAACAGACCCCGGCCGTCGTGGGCGATGAGCGACGTCTTGCCGTGCTTGGGCACCGGTGCGGCGCCGACGTGCCCGCCGAAGGCGTGGCCGATGGCCTGATGACCGAGGCAGACCCCAAGGATCGGCACGCGACTGCCCAGGCGGCGAATGAGATCGACGGAGATGCCGGCCTGCGCCGGGTGCCCCGGGCCGGGCGAGATGACGATCCGCTCCGGCCGCATCGCCTCCACTTCGTCGACGGTGACGGCGTCGTTGCGCCGCACCTGCAGCTCCGCGCCGAGCTCGCCCAGGTACTGCACGAGGTTGAACGTGAACGAGTCGTAGTTGTCGAGCACGAGCACCATGGTCAGAGCCCCGTCCGCGCGAGTTCCAGGGCGCGCAGCATGGCCCGGGCCTTGTCCTTGGTCTCGTCGTATTCCGCGGTCGGATTCGAATCGGCCACGATGCCGGCCCCGGCCTGCACGTAGGCCTTGCCGCCTTCGAGCACGATGGTACGAATGGCAATGCAGAAGTCGAGGTTGCCAGCAAAGTCCAGGTAACCGACCGCGCCGGCGTAGACGCCGCGCGGTCCAGGTTCGAGCTCGCCGATGATCTGCATGGCGCGCACCTTGGGCGCGCCCGACACGGTGCCGGCCGGGAAACACGAGGCCAGCGCGTCGAGCCGGTCGTTGCCTTCGGCGAGCTGCCCTTCCACCACCGACACCAGATGCATGACGTGTGAGTACTTCTCGAGCGTCATGTAGCGCGGCACGCGCACGGTGCCGTAGGCACTTACCCGGCCGATGTCGTTGCGGCCGAGGTCAACCAGCATGACGTGCTCGGCCCGTTCCTTCTCGTTGCGCTTGAGTTCGTCGGCAAGACGCTGATCCTCTTCCTCGGTGCGGCCGCGCGGACGCGTGCCGGCAATCGGATGGGTCACGACGCTGCGGCCCTCGACCCGGACCAGCATCTCCGGCGACGAGCCGACGATGCTGCGCGGACCGCTGCGCACGAAGAACATGTAGGGCGAGGGGTTCACGTGACGGAGCGCCCGGTAGACGGTGAACGGGTCGGTCGCGATCTCGGCCTCGAAGCGCTGCGACAACACCACTTGATAGATGTCGCCGGCCGCGATGTGCTCCTTTGCCTTCTTCACGGCTGCTTCGTACTGCTCCTGGGTCTGGTTCGCCGCCAGGACCAGCGGGCCGTCTTCGCGCGTTTTCGGCACCGAGAGGGGACGCTCCAGTTCGCGCTCCACGAACGCGATCTTGGCGCAGGCAAACTGGTAGAGCGCACGCAGGTCCTGGTCGCCGGTGACGCGCGCGTTGGCGATGACCAGGATGCGGTGCTGCACGTGGTCGAAGGCAAGCACCGTGTCGAACATCATGAACGCCGCGTCGTCGCCAGGCATGGTGTGCCCATCGGGGCGAGCGGCCGTCGGCTCGAACCAGGCCGCCGCCTCATAGCCGAGGAAGCCCACGGCCCCGCCCGTGAAGCGCGGCAGGCCGGGCACAAACGGCGACTGGAACTCGGCCATCAGCGACCGCAGCGCGGCGGTGAACGGCGTGTCGAGCGTGGTCGTCTCACCCGAGCGCTCCACGGTGACGGCGCCGTCGACCGAGCGCAGCACGAGAAACGGATCCTTGCCCAGGAAGGAATAGCGCCCCACGTGCTCGCCACCTTCCACGCTTTCGAGCAGGAAGGCGTAGTCGGCGTGTTCGGCCACCTTCAGGAAGGCCGAGACCGGCGTGAGCAGGTCGGCCACGATCTCCTTCACCACCGGCACGAAGTTGCCGCGCTTGGCGAGGTCGACGAATTCTTCGAAGGTCGTGAGTTTCATAAGGAACCGCAGGAAAGTCCGGCCGTGGCCCGGAGCCGCGCGAGCGCGGCGTCGTGCATGAGAGCGGACGAGGGACGGTGGCCAGTCCACCAGTGGAATTGGGCGGCGGCCTGCGCCACGAGCATGGGCAAGCCGCCGAGGACGTCGGCGCCGAGGGCGCGCGCGCGCCGCAGCAGCGCCGTTTCTGGCGGGTTGTAGACGAGGTCGTAGACGAGCCGTCCAGCGAGCGAGCCGATCAGCTCGATCGGCGTCTCGGCGTCACGCGGAGAGGTGCCCACGGGCGTGGCGTTGACGAGGATGTCCCAGTCGTCGGCGGGTGGCCACGGGCCGGCCGCGACGCCGCACGCCTCGGCCGTGGCCCGGGCGCTGCCCTCGCGCCGCGCGTGCAGCGTCACGGCGGCACCGACGCCCGTGAGCCCCGCGGCCACGCCGCGGGCGGCGCCTCCGGCCCCGAGCACGGCCACGCGCGCGGTGGACAACGCACGTCCGGTCAATGGGGCCAGGAAGCCCTCGATGTCGGTGTTGCGCCCGTCCCAACCGGCGTCACTGCGCCGGAGCGTGTTCACGGCGCCGAGCCCGGTGCCTTCGTCCGCGCCGCAGCTGATGCGAAATGCGTCGAGCTTATAGGGCGCTGTCACCGACACGCCGCGCACGTCGAAGGCAGCGGCGAAGGTCTCGAAGTCGGCGAAGTCCGCGGCCGGGAGCGGCACGTACACGGCGTCGAGACCGGCGGCCCGGAACGCGGCGTTGTGCATCGCGGGCGACAAAGAGTGCTCGATCGGATTGCCGACCAGTCCGTAGACCGCGGTGGTCGGAGTGATCGCGCCGACGTGGAACTCGTCGCGCATCCGCGCCAGCGACAGCTGCCCCGGCGCCACGCCGTCGCCGGCATAGGTCCACGGCGAGCCGAGCCGGGCCGCCAGAATGCGTGAGGCGGCGCCGCACGGTCCCATGCCGATGACGACAGCGCGGCCGCCGGCGCCTTGGGCCAGCGCGGCGAGGGTGGCGACATCGCTGAGGCGCCGCGTCACGACCGCGAGCTTCGCGACCTGTGCGCCCGACGACAGCAGCGACCGCAGCCGCTCGGCTGCGTCGCTCGGCAAGCCCGCGAAGTCGTGGTGCGAGCGTACGATCCGCTGGCCATGCGTGCGGCGCACGAGTTCCTCGGCCGCGCCATCTTCGACGTCCACGAACTCGGCGCCGAGATCCCAGGCCTGTTCGAGAATCGCCTCCCGCGCCTGCTCATCGCCGCCGTAGCGTCCGCCCTGGCGCGTGGGCCGGCACGTGACGACGACGCCGGTGGGCCGGCCCGCGAGCGCGCCGGCCACGTCGAGGTCGCGGATGCCGTCGAGGCGCAGCTCGACCAGATCGGCGCCGACGACGTCATCGCGGCGGCGAATCAATTCGGCCATGGAGTCGGCCGTCACGGTGGCACACAGCAAAGCTTTTGGCATGAACGCAAAACGCCCCTTCAACCCGAGGTCGAAGAGGCGTGTGGTCGAACAGGTTGCGAGTGGTGGTCGCTACGCGAGTTCGGGTGCCCCTTCGGCAGTGCGCCAGTACCAGTACCAGCGCGGGTTCACGCTCGCCGTAAACGGCGCGGCAGCGCTTTGGGTGAAGCAGGTAAAGGCGTGGGGCAATTGCAGCAACATGGGGCGACGGTGATGGGACGGTAGCAAAGGGTCCCGCTGCCTGTCAAACAGCACGGGAATACGCGCCTTGATTCGCCCCGGGGAACACCGTATAACGGAAGCACCTCTTGTGACGCGCCGAGTTCCTCCGTTTGTCGCCCGCGCCGTGGCGTGTCTTGGACTGGCCCTGCTCGGGACGCCGCTCGTAGCGCGCGACACGGTGATGCCGGTATCCGAGGTGCGGCCCGGCATGGTGGGCGTCGGCCGCACGGTGTTTCGCGGTGCCGCGGTCGAAGACTTCACGGTGCGCATCATCGGCGTGCTGAAGAGCGTGGTGGCGCCGCAACGCGACCTGATCCTGGCCAAGCTTGAAGGCGGTCCGCTGGCCAACACCGGCGTCATCGCCGGCATGAGCGGCAGTCCGGTCTACATCGACGGCAAGCTGCTCGGGGCCGTGTCCTACCAGCTCGGACAGTTTCCCAAGGAGCCGATCGCCGGCATCACGCCGATCGGCGAGATGACCGAGGCCACGGCTCTGACCACTGCTCGCGCCATCCGTCCGGTCGCCATCTCGCTGGCGCACGCCGTGCCGGCCGCGGACCTGCTGGCGCTGTGGCGCACCGACCTCGGCCCGGCGCGCGGGTTCGGTGCGTCGGCGGCGGACGTGATCGCATCGCTCCTGGCCGCGGACCTGCCGCGCCCGATCGCAACCGACCTGCGCCCGATCGCGGTGCCGCTCGTCGTCGGCGGCGTCGACGCGGGCGCGCTCGAGCGCCTCCTGCCGGCCCTCGCGACTGCGGCCTTCGTCACCACCCAGGCGGCGGCGGTCCCCGCGTCGGCCCCCGCCGGGGCCCTCACGCTCGCGCCTGGCGACGCGATCGGCGTGGCGCTCATGTCGGGCGACTTCTCGATGGGCGCCACCGGCACTGTCACGCACGTGGACGGCGACCGCGTCTACGCTTTCGGCCATCCGCTCTACAACCTCGGGCCCACGCAGTTTCCGATGACCCGCGCCGATGTCATCGCCGTGCTGCCCAGCCTCGTCACCTCGAGCAAGCTGGCCAGTCTCGGTCCGGTAGTGGGCACGATGTCGCAGGATCGCGCCACCGCGATTGCCGGCCGTCTCGGCCCGGCCCCGGCGCTGGTGCCGGTAACGGTCACGCTCACGTCGGGCCGAGCGCCGTCGCGCACCTTCAGCTTCGGCGTCGTCAACGACCAGTTGTTCACGCCGCTCCTCACCTATCTCGCGGTGGCCAACGTGCTCACGTCGTACGAGCGGCAGACCGGCGCGGCCACCTATGTCGTGCGCGGCGACGCACGGATTCACGGCCAGCAGGCCATTCACTTCGACGACGTCTTCGTCGGCGATCAGGGCGCGGCCAACGCCTCAGCCTATGTCGCCGGGCCGCTCACGGCGCTGTATCGCAACGCCACCGAGCCCTTTACTATCGACGGCATCGATCTCACCATCGAGGCGGCCGAAGAGACCCGCACCGCCGAGATCGAACGGGTCTGGCTCGACGACCCGGTCGTACGGCCGGGCCGCGACGTCAAGGTCTACGTGCAGCTCCGCACCTTCCGGGGCGAAACACAGCGCCTCGAGCAGACGATCGCGATTCCGGCCAACGCCACCGGCACCTTGCAGCTGCTCGTCAGCGACGGCACGCGTCTGGGCCTGCAGGAGGCGCTGCGGCGCGGCGAGCTGCAGTCGGTAGCGCAGATCGTGCGGGCCGCCAATCGCTCGCGCCGCGACCACCGCGTCTACGTGCGCCTGTCGGCCACGGCGCCTGGCGCGGTCATCGACGGCGAGCTGCTGCCCGGGCTGCCGGCGTCGGTGGCCGCCGTGATCGACGCCGACCGGCCGGCCAGCGGCACGACCGCGCTGCGCTCGGTGACGCGCGGCGACTGGGAGATCGCCGTGCCGTTCGCGGTCAACGGCTCCCGCCAGCTCACACTTGTCATCGACGCCTCGTGAGTCGGCCTGCCCCTCGATCGGTTTCCGTGTGCCCACGATGATGAGACGACTCTGCACGCTCGGGTTCCTGATGGCTGCGGTCACCTCGCTGGCGGCCGGGCCGCAGTCGTGGCGCGCCGCCACGCAGCCGGAGTTCCTGAAAGGCGACCTCGAGCAAATCTCGGTCGACGAGCAGGGCCGGCTCACTCTCGGACCGTCGATCACGCGCGTGTTCGACGCCGGCGTGCCCTTCGTGTGGACTGCGGTGGCCAGCGCCAACGGGGCCACGTTCCTCGGCACCGGCAACGATGGTCGCGTCTTCCGCGTCGACGCCGACGGACGCGGCACCGTCTTCTACGACGCGCCCGAACTCGAGGTGCACGCGCTGGCCGTAGCGCCCGATGGCGGGCTGTTTGTCGGCACCTCGCCCGACGGCCGCGTCTACAAGGTCAACGCGCAAGGGGTGGCGCAGCCGTTCTTCGACCCCGACGAGAAGTACATCTGGTCCCTCGCGGTCGACAGCAGCGGACGGCTGATTGTGGCCACAGGGGATCCGAAGGGACGCGTCTACCGCGTCTCGCCCACCGGCACCGCCGAGCCGCTCTACACCGCCACGGCCACGCACATCGTGTCGCTCGCCTTCGACAGCGAACGCCGTCTGGTGCTCGGCACCGAGTCGCCGGGACGCGTGTTCCGTATCGACGCCGACGGACGGCCGTTCCTGCTCCTCGATACCGGCTTGCAGGAAGTGCGGGCGCTGCGCGCCGACACTCACGGGCGCGTCTACGCCGCTGCTCAGGCCCGGCGCGGCGATGGCGGCGGCAGCGCCGACTCGATCACGCCGGCTCAGCCCGTGGCTCTCGCGCAGCCGGTGGCCAGCGTCAGCGTCTCGATTACCGCCATGTCGGTGGTCGACACCTCGACCCCGCCGCCCACGACCACGCCGGGCACGAGCGGCGGTGCCACGGTGGGCGCGATCTTCCGGATCGACGCCGACGGCACCTCGGATCGGATCTGGGAATCGTCCGACGATGCCCCCTTCGACCTGGCCGTGCTCGACGACGGTGCGCTCCTGGTCGCTACCGGCAATCGCGGCAAGCTCTATCGGCTGTCCGGAGATCCGCTGCGCGTCACGCTGCTTGGCCGCGTGCCCGGCCAGCAGGCCGTGCAGCTTCTGCGATCGGGCGGCCGCACCCTGGCCGTGACCTCGAATTCCGGCGCACTGCTGCGTATCGACGATGGTCACGCGAATCAGGGCACCTACACCTCGGAAGTGCGAGATGCGCACACCAGCGCCGCGTGGGGCGCGCTGTCGTGGCGCGCGACGACCCCGGCGGGCGGCCGCGTGGAGCTCTCGACCCGATCCGGCAACTCCGCCACGCCCGACGAGGCGTGGAGCGCATGGAGTGGGGCCTACACCACGGCGGAAGGCTCCGCCATCACGAGCCCTGCGGCGCGCTATCTGCAGTGGCGGGTCGTGCTTGCGGCCAAGGCCGACAGCCCGGTTGTGACCTCGGTGGCCGCAGCCTACATGCAGCGCAACCAGCGCCCGGTCGTGAGCGGGCTGATCGTGCATCCGCCGGGAGTCGTGTTCCAGAAGCCGTTTCCCACCGGCGAAACCGAGATCGCGGGCTATCGCGCCGAGGTGGTCGAGAAGCGCCTATCGAATCAGGGCCAGCCGCCGCCCTCGACCGGTGCGCCAGCGCTCGGACGCCGCACCTATCAGCAAGGGCTGCAGACGATCGTCTGGAAGGGCGACGACGCCAACGGCGACGACCTGACCTTCGACGTGTCGTTCCGCCGTGAAGGCGATGCCACATGGACGGTCCTGGCCACCAAGCTCACCGACGCCATCTACGTGTGGGACACGACCTCGGTGCCGAGCGGTCACTACGTGCTCAAGGTGACGGCGTCCGACGACGCATCGCAGCCGGCCGGTGCGGCGCTGCGCGGCGACGTCGAGTCATCGGTGGTGGAAGTCGACAGCCTGCCGCCGGCGGTGACGCTGCGCTCGGGGCCGCGGGTTGGCGGACGTCTGGCGGTGGCCGTCGAAGCGCGCGACGCGAATTCCGCCGTGGCCCGCGTCGAGTACTCGCTCGACGGAGGCCCGTGGACGGCGGCCTATCCGGCCGACGGCATGCTCGATAGCCAGGTCGAGACGCTGGCCCTCACCTTCCCCGCCGCCGACGCCGGCAAAACGCTGGTCGTGCGCGCCGCCGATGCCCTGCACAACGTAGGCACAGCCGACATCGTGTTGAAGTAGTGGGAGCAGGCGGGGCCATGGCCCGGCCTGGCCGGCGGCGGGACTAGCTGACGACGATCGGTACGACCGGGGGTGCCGTGCGCAGCGCCGCCGGCTTGGCCACCGGGCGCGGAGCCCGCGGACCGAGTTCAGGCGCCGGCTTCGGGACCAGAGGCCGCATCAGCTCTTCGACATCTGCCGCGCTGCCCACCACGGTGGTGTGGGCGAGCAGCCACACCATGCTCACGGCGATCGGCGCACCACCGGCCCGAGCCGGTTCAAACTGCGCGCGTGACGCCGCGTCGATCATGGCCAGCACCACTTCGGGCTTCACCTTGAGGGCGCGGGCCTGTTCGGCGGCGAGCATCTCGATGTTTTGGATCCGGCCTTCACGCGTGACCACGGCCGAGAGCGCCAGCACCGCATCTTCGGAGGCCACCGGCCATTCCGACGGGGCGTGACGGCGCGGCACCATGATGAAGCTGTCGAGCCGCGCCGGGTTGCCGTTCGATCCAGGGCTGGCCAGGTAGTCGATGATGCCGGCCAGCGAGTCGGGCCGCTGCTCGTTGGTGGCCTGCATCACCTCGGCCGAGCCGAGCAGACAGACCACCACGGCGAACGTGGCCCCGATGGCCGGCCACACCAGATGCATGTCGTCGAAGACGCCGCGCAGCCAGGTCTGCCACGACAGCGCGCGTTCGACCCGCACCTGCTCGAGCACCCCGCCGGTCCAGCCATCGGGTGGATTGGCGGCCCGCGCCCGCGTCAACCCCGGGACATCGCGCAGCGCCCGGCGTAACTGCACCAGATCGCCGGACTCGCAGGCGCAGCCTACGCACTCGACGAGATGCTCGCGCACGTGCAACTGATCGTCGACCGACAACTCGCCGTCGTGGTAGGCCTCGAGCTGCTCGCGCACGTCGCCGCAGGGCACACGAATCATGGCCGGGCCTCGGTCAGATCGGCGCGCAGGGCCTGGCGGGCGCGGGTGAGGCGTGACTTCACCGTGCCGACCGCGATGTCGAGCGAGAAGGCAATCTCTTCGTAGCTCAGACCGTCGAACTCACGCAGCACCACGGCCGTACGCTGGTCGAACGGCAGGCGATCGAGCGCGAGCCACAGGCGCGCTGCGGCTTCCTTGCGCACCAACAGCCGATCGGGCGACGCGGAGTCGCCCGGCTGACGGAGTTCGCCGTGGTCGAGCACGTGCTGGTCGAGCGACACCTGGTCCCCCTGCCGACGACGGCGCCACCAGCGCTGGCGGTTGCGCGCCTGATTGATCACGATCCGGTAAATCCACGTGCGCAGCGACGACTGCCCGCGGAAGGTGCGGACGGTGCGGAACACGCGCAGAAAGACTTCCTGAGACAGGTCGAGCGCCTCTTCGCGCGTGCCGAGCAGATGGTAGGCGAGCTGGTAGACCATCCGCTCGTGGGTCATGACCAGTTCGGCACACGCCGTCTCGTCGGACGCCGCACAGCGTCGTATCAGGTCGGCCTCGTCGGTGCCGACATCAGTCCAGCCGAAAGCTCGGGCGTCTTTCACAGATGGGTTGGCGAGTAAGCGTCCCATGGCAGTGTAGCACCCCCCTCAGGGCACGGCGCGTGACCAATTAGAACCCGGAGCGCACGGAAAGTTCCCTTGTTGCTACCATCGGTGCCGTGTCGAGGTTCTTGGGCTGGCCGGTGGCGTTGGCGGTCACCTTTCTGGTCACCGTGGGCGCGGTGCTGGCCTTCGTGTCGCTGCGCAGCGAGCGCGAATACACCCGACTGGTGCTGGCCGGCGATGCGGCGCTGGCATCGTCCGATCTGGCCGGGGCGATCGAGGACTTCACCGGCGCGATCACCTTGAACCCCGATTCCATGGCGGCCCACCTGAAGCGAGGCCTCGCCTACCGGCAACGGCGTGAGCCCGAAGCGGCGCTGCGCGATCTCCGGCGGGCGGCGGAACTGGATGCCACCGCCCCGCGGGTGTTCGAGTGGCAGGGCGACGTCAACCTCGGCCTGGGCCGCTACGCCCGCGCTGCCGAGCGCTTCGAGCAGAGCTTGGAACTCGACGACCGGCAGGGCGAGGTCTTCTACAAGCTGGCCGTGGCCCGCTACCGCGACGGCCGCCCCGGCGCCGCCATCGATCCGCTCCGGCGCGCCATCGCGCTGGCCCCGGCCCTGGCCGAGCCGCAATATCTCCTCGGCCTCAGCCTGCGCGATGCTGGCCGGCTCGACGAAGCGCTGACCGCCCTCAGCGCGGCCGCCAATCTCTCGCCCGGCCTTCTGGCCGTGCGCGAAGCACGAGCTGAGGTACTGCAGGCGCGCGGCGATCTCGCCCGCGCCGTGGACGAGTTGTCGGCGCTCGCGGCGCTCGAGCCCGAACGGCCGGAGCGCGTCGTGGCCGTCGCCAATGCCTACGCCCGAGCCGGGCACCATGAGGCGGCGGTACTCGCCTTGGGCCGGGCGGCAGAGCGCTTTCCCGAGTCGTCTGCCGTGTTCACCGCTCTCGGACGCGTGTGGCTGCGCGCGGCCGAGCACAACGCCGACCGGGTCGCGCTCGACAAGGCCGTGGCGGCGCTGACCCGGGCCGCGAGCACGGTCGCGCCGGGCAGCGACACCTTCGCTCTGCTCGGTCGCGCCCGCGCCAGGAGCGGCGACCTGATCGGCGCCGAGCGCGATCTTCGCGCCGCTATCGCGCAGCCGCCGGCACCGGCCGAGGCCTACGCCGCCCTGGCCGACGTGCTCGAGCGGCGCGACCGCATCCTCGAGGCGCGCGACGTGCTCGTGCAGTACGCCGCGCTCGTCGCGGGCACGCCGGCGGCTGGCGCCGTGGCGCCGCGCATCGGCGCGCTGTCGATGCGAGTCGGCGACCCGCACGGCGCCGTGTATTGGTATGACCGAGCGGTCGTCGAGCTCGGCCCCTCTGCCGCGCTGCTCTTCCGTCAGGCCGAAGCCGAAGCGAGCCGCGGCCGGCGCGAGCGGGCGCGCGAGATCGTGGCGGCGGGGCTCGCCCTCGAGCCTGGCCACTCCGGCCTGCGGACCTTGAAGCGCACG
>JBDTWC010000014.1:0-12063 GCA_040006875.1 Acidobacteriota bacterium
CGCGCGGCCGAGCCATGGTCGGCGTCGACCTCTCGCCGGCGATGCTCGAGTTGTGCCGCGCGCGCGCCGAACGGGCCGGCGTGCGCGATCGGCTCACGCTCATCGAAGCCGACTTCCGCACCTTCGTGGCGCCCGAGCCGGCCGCGCTCATCGCCCTGCCGTATCACAGCCTCGGCCACCTCACGACGCTCGACGCCAAGAACGCGGCGCTGCGGCACATCCACGGACAGCTCCGCCCCGGCGGCCGCTTCGTCTTCGACGACTTCGCGATGACCCCCGAGCGGATCGAGCGCATGCGCCGGGTGCAGTTGCGCGCGGAGTACACCTCGCCCGAGGGCCACGACACGCTGCTGTGGGTGACCTCGCTGGTCGATGAGGCGGCGCAGTCGATCCGCGTGGTCACATGGGAGGACACGCTCGACGCCGACGGCGTGATGATCCGTCGCCGCCACCGCACGCTGTCCCTCAGCTGGATGACGCCCGGTCAGGCCGCCGACGAACTCCAGGACGCGGGCTTCGTGCTCGAGGCGTGCTACGGCGACTTCGAGGGCGCCACCTTCGATCCGGCCAGCGCTCAGGAACAGATCTGGATCGCGCGGAAGGACACCCGCTCATGACCGGTACCACAGGACTGAAAGACCTGCGCATCGAGTGCATCGTGGGCATCTATCCCCATGAGCGCGCGCACCCACAATCGGTGCTCCTCGACATCGAGCTCGACTACGACTTCGCCCTGCCAGCGGGCTCCGACGCGATCGCCGATGCGGTCGACTACGACGCGGTGGCCGCGAGCGTCACCGACCTGCTGCAAGCCGCGCAGTTCCAGTTGATCGAGACCATGGCCGAACGGGCCGCGGCGTGCCTTCTGGCCGAGGTGCGGGTGGCGACCGCGGTGCGGATCGAGATCCGAAAGCCAGCCGCGGTGCCGGCGGCTGCCTGCTCGTTCGTGCGGGTGGAGCGGCGGCGATGAGCGCGGCCTCGGGGCGGCGCGTCGCCGTCGTCACCGGCGGCGCCAAGCGCCTCGGCCGGCACCTGTGTCTGGCGCTGGCCAGCCGCGGCTACGACGTGATCGTCGTCTATCGCGCCTCCGACGACGAGGCCAGTGCGGTCGTGGCCGACATCATCAGCGCTGGCGGCCGGGCCCGCGGCCTCAAGCTCGACGTCGCCGACAAGCAGGCCGTGGCGGCCGCATTCGCCGCCATCGCCGCCGCCGAGGGGCGCGTCGATCTGCTCGTGAACAACGTCGGCAACTACAACCCGCAGAACGTCACCTCGCTCGATCCCGACGTCTGGGACGAGACCATCGGGGCCAACCTCTCGGGCGCCTTCTACTGCTGCTACGGCGCTCTGGCCCTGATGCCCGACGGCGGCAACATCGTCAACATCGGCATGGCCGGTCTCGAGGGCATTCGCGCCAACACGCGCGGCGCCGACTACTACGTGAGCAAGACCGGCCTGCTCGTGCTCACGCGCGCGCTGGCCGCGGCCTACGCGGCGCGGCACATCCGCGTGAACATGGTCTCGCCTGGACAGCTCGACAACTCCGTGGACCTGCCTCCGCCCGACCAGATCAGCCGCTGGGTACCGCTCGGCCGCTCCGGTACCCTGGACGACATCGCGCAGGCCGTCGCCTACCTGCTCGACGCCAGCTACGTCACCGGTGTGAACCTCGATGTCGCCGGCGGCTACCGGCTCTGATGACCCACGCCTTCGCGCTCGTGCCGCTGTGGGATCGGGCAGCGGAATGGGAGCGGCGGCTGACGATGATTGCGACGGCGCGGTCGTTCCTCTACCTAACCACCTTCTATCTCGAGTACGACGCCTATGGCATCGAGCTGCTCGCGGCGCTGCGGGCGGCACAGCAGCGCGGCGTGGCCGTAGTGCTGGTCGTCGACGCCTTCGGGCAGCGGCTCGGCGGGGTGCTGATGTCGCGCGATCAGCGGGTGGCCCTGGCCGGCGAGTTGCAGCTGCTGCGCGACGGTGGCGCGGGGGTGCACGTCTACGCGCCGCCGCATTGGACGCAGCGTCTGCTCGGCGGTGGCCAGCACGTGAAGATCCAGGTGTCCGACGGGGGCGAAGCGATCTTCGGCAGCAGCAACCTCACGAAGTCGTCGTTTGCCGGCTGGAACGAGTACGCCGTGGCCGTGCGCGGGCCGGTGGCTGCGGTGTTGCTAGCGAGCGTGCGGGTGCTTGGCGGACCGGTGTCTGCGGAGCACCTCGCCGCTCTCGAACGCGTCTCACTAAAAGACGCTGCCGACCTCGCCCTCGACTACTGGGTCTGCAATCCCAATCTGGAACAGGGCTGGCGTGGACCACTCCGCTGGGCTGGCGCGAACGAGGTGACCGAACGGATGATCGAGATGCTCGACGCCGCTCGGACCTCGGCGCGCATCACCAGCTTCTACTTCAAGCCGGTGCCGCGGCTCCTCGACGCGGTGCTGCGGGCAGCCGCACGCGGCCTGCACGTGGAGGTGTTCCACTCCCATCGCGACGCCTTACCGGCCACCGACCTGGCGTGGATTGCGGCGGCGTCGTGCTACCCGGCGCTGCTCGACGCGGGCGTCGCGATCTACGAGAACCGGCGCGGCGAGCATTCGAAGCTGGTCGTCGTCGACGACGCGTGGGCGGCCTTCGGCAGCTACAACTTCGAGGACGCCGCCCACGACCGGCTGGCCGAGGCGATGCTGGCGAGCCGCGATCCCCGCGCCGTCACGCCGCTTCTGGCCATCTTCGCCGCCCTGCGCGTCGACCCCGACAACGAGCGCGTGACCGCGGCCGCGTGCGCGGCCTGGCCGGCACGGGTGCGGACGCGTGTGTCACGATACGGCCGGTTCAAGTGGTGGATGTGATGCGCTTCACGGAAATCGAACACAAGTTCGTGCTCGACGGCGGCTTCGACCTGGCGTCGTTCCGGCGCGCCCTCGACCGACTCGGTCCGACCCGAAGCACGGCCCTGCAGGTGCACGATCGCTATTTCCTCACCGGCGACGGCCGCGCCCGTCACTACATCCTGCGCCATCGCTTCGACAGCGAGCTGCACCACCTGACCATCAAGTCCCTGGCCACCGACCCCGAAGTGCGCGACGAGATCAATCTCGACCTCGGCCATCACGCCGGCGATCAGGCGGCCCGCGTCGATGCCTTCGTGGGGCGCATGGGCGTGGCGTGGTCGGGCGAGATTCGCAAGCACCTCGAGGTCTGGTACTTCCCCGACTGCGAGGTCGTGCACTACAGCGCGTCGACCGGCGCGCGGGTCGTGCGCTGTGTGGAGTTTGAGGCGATCGACCAGGCCGCCGTGCCCGACGCCCTGGCGGTCATCGCCCGCTACGAACGCGCCACCGGCTTCGACCCTGCCACCCGCTCGCGCCAGTCGCTCGTCGACCTGCTCTTTCCCGGCGCGCTCGCCTGAGCCTCCGGCCGGAGCGGCCGAGACCCGTTAGACTGGTCGGGTGATCCAGATCATCGGCGGCGGACTGGCAGGGTGCGAAGCGGCGTGGCAAGCGGCGCGTCAGGGTGAGGATGTGACTCTCTACGAGATGCGACCGGTCCGCGGCACCCTGGTGCACAAGACCGATCATCTCGCTGAGCTCGTGTGCAGCAACTCGTTCCGTGGCGACAAGCTCGACAACGCCGTCGGCCTCATCAAGGAAGAGATGCGCCGCCTCGACTCGGTCGTGATGGCCGCCGCTGAAGTGGCCCGCGTGCCGGCCGGAGCGGCGCTGGCCGTGGACCGCGAGGTGTTCTCGCGCGAGGTCGCCGCCCGGCTCGCCAGCCAGCCGCACATCACCGTGTGCCGCGACGAGATCGCGAGCGTGCCCCCGCCCTCGGCGCCCGGCGACGCCGTGATCATCGCGACCGGCCCGCTCACCTCCGACGCCCTGTCTCAGTCCATTCAGGCGTTCGTGGGCGAGGAGCACCTCGCCTTCTATGACGCCATCAGCCCGATCGTGCTGGCCGAGTCGATCGACATGGACAGGGTCTTCCGCCAGTCGCGCTGGGGCCGCAGCCTGCGGCGCGACACCGCCGGCGCCGGGGCCGGGCGCGTCGACGCGGCGCCCGTGGCGGTGGCCGTGGAGTCGGAGGCTGAGACCGGGCCGGCCTGCGGCGTGGATGACGGCGCAGGCGACTACCTGAACTGCCCGTTCACCAAGGCCGAATACGAAGCGTTCTACGACGCGCTCGTGACGGCTGAATCGGCCACCATCCACGACTTCGACACGGCCACGTTCTTCGAGGGCTGCCTGCCCATCGAGGTGATGGCGCACCGGGGCAAAGACACACTGCGCTTCGGGCCGATGAAGCCGATCGGGCTCGAAGATCCGCGCACCGGACGGCGGCCCTATGCCGCGGTGCAATTGCGCCAGGACACCCTCGCCGGCGATCATTTCAGCCTGGTCGGCTTCCAGACGCAGCTCAAATGGAGTGAACAGTCGCGGGTGCTGCGGCTCGTGCCCGGCCTCGAGCGCGCCCAGTTCGTGCGCTTCGGCATGGTGCACCGCAACACCTTCATCAACGGTCCCAAGGTGCTCCTGCCGACGTGGCAGACCAGGGTGCGTCCGGACCTCTTCTTCGCCGGCCAGATCTCGGGCGTCGAAGGCTACGTGGAGTCCGCGGCCTCCGGACTGATCGCGGGCAGAAATGCCGCGCTCGTCGCTCGCGGCCTGACCCCGCAGGCCCCGCCGCGCACCACCGCGATCGGCGCGCTCGCCTATTACGCGTCGCACGCCGACCCGCGTCACTACCAGCCGTCGAACATCACCTTCGGCATCATGCCGCCGCTCGACTCACCGCCGCGCGACAAAGCGCTGCGCAAGCAGGCGCTGGCCGATCGCGCGCTGGCCGATCTGGCGGCCTGGCGGCCATGACCGCCGCGCTTAAGGCCTTCATCGATCATCTGGCGCTCAATCGCCATCTGTCTCCGCACTCGGTGCGGGCCTATACCAGCGACGTCGAACAGTATCTCGAGCGCACGGCCGCGGCGCGCCAGACCAAGGTATCGGCGCTGGGCTTCGCCGACCTCGACGCCGAGTCGGTGCGCGGCTTCGTCGTCGAGTTGAACCGGGCGCAGCAGGCGCGCGCCTCGGTGGCGCGCAAGCTCTCGGGCGTGCGCGCGTTTCTCCGCTACCTCGATCGCGAGGGCTTGATCGCGGGCGATCCGTCCGGCGCCGCCGTGGCTCCGCGGCTCGACCGGACGGTGCCGCGGCACCTGAGCGAGGTCGAGATGACCCGCTTGCTCGAGACGCCCGACATCGCGACCCCGCTCGGCCGCCGCGACCGCGCCCTGCTGGAACTCTTCTATGCCGCCGGCCTCCGGCTCAGCGAGCTGGTCGGACTCGACCTCGACGACGTGCACTTGTCAGCCCGGATGGTGCGTGTGATGGGAAAGGGCGGGAAGGAGCGCCTGCTGCCCTTCAATCGCAGCGCCGAGGCGGCGCTGCGGCAGTGGCTCCCGGATCGAGAGACGCTCCGCGAGGCTGCACCGCCAGCAGAGTCGCGCGCAGCGGCTCGAGCGGCGCAGCCGCGTGGCCGGCTGGGTGAGGCGCGCGCGACCGGACGCGGACGCGCCAGCCGCCTGGATCGCGAGCCGATTTTCGTGAACGCGCGCGGTGGCCGGCTCACCGGCCGCAGCGTGCACCGCCTGCTTGCCAACTACATGCGGCGCTGCAGCGAGCGCACCGGGATCAGCCCGCATGCGCTGCGCCACTCGTTCGCGACCCATCTGCTGCAGCGCGGCGCCGACCTGCGCGCCATCCAGGAACTGCTCGGACACGCCCAGCTCACGACCACCGAGCGCTACACCCACGTCAACGCGGCGCAGCTCATCGACATCTACAAGCGGGCCCACCCGCGCGCCAAGGCCGGCCAGTCGTAGCGCCCCCGCAGCGCTGCGTCGCGCTTTGATCGGGCCCCAACCCCCAGGTCTAATTCTGCGGCGGACGGCGGTTGCGGTATTCGGGGCTGCGGCGCAGTTCGCGCTCGACGTCGCTCTGGCTCCAGCGCTCGCGCATGACCTTGTCGACGTAGCCGCGTGCGCCCTCGTCGGGGTCGCGCCCGAGTACGGCACGGTAGGCGCGGCGCACGATGTTCTCGGCCTGTCCACGGGTCACCCGGGCGAAGTCGAGGCGCACGCGCAGCGACGACACCGTGTCGTTCCAGCCTTCCGACTGCAGGTTCGAGACGTTGTCGGTGAAGCGCGTCGAGCGGCCGCCGAAATTCGGGTTGCGATAGACGGTGACGCTGGCCTCGCCGAATACGCGCACCGACGAGATCCGGTCGTTCAGGCCGTCGGGCATCCGGTCGTATTCGTCGCCGGCCTCGACGCAGAAGTAGTCGCCGCCGAAGTTGGCGTTCTGGTAGAAACAGGCGCCGGCGCGCGGCGTCCGGGGCCGTCCCCAGCGCTGCGCGGACGCGGGCGTCGCCGCCAGAAGCAGGATCAGCACGCCGAGCAGCGCCACCACACCGCGTCGACTTGAATGGACCATGGGCCGAGTCATTCCTGTCCTCCGTGAACGGGGCCACGGCGCGCCGGCCGCGCCCAGCCCGATGACTGCCATCCTACGGCAAACAGCGGCGGTCACGCGACGTCGGCCGCGCTCATCAGCCGGCGCCGCGGCAGCTCGATCCCGAGGGTCTTGATCTTGTAGTTCATGACCCGGGGGCTGATGGAGAGCAGCTCGGCCGCGTCTTTCTGCACCCAGTTGGCCATGCGCAGCGCCTCGGTGAGCGCCTGGCGCTCGATCTGCTCCAGGGCGATGCCGCTCGGCGGAATGCGCACTACCGACTGGGTGTCTTTCACGCCCGGGGTCTGCACGGAATCCCCCAGCCGCAGGTCGTCGGGCATGATCTGATGCGCCTCGGCGAGCAGCGCCGCCCGCTCGATCGCGTTCTCGAGCTCCCGGATGTTGCCCGGCCAGTTGTAGCGCGTCAGCATCTTGGCGGCCTCGGGGTTGACGCCGTCGATCTTCTTCTTGAGCTCGGCCGAGAAGCGGCGGATGAACGCGTTTGCCAGCGGGACGATGTCGTCCTTGCGCTCGCGCAGCGGCGGCATCTCGATCGACACCACGTTCAGACGGTAGTAGAGATCCTCGCGGAACTGTCCGGTCGAGACCATCGCGACGAGGTCGCGGTTGGTGGCGGCAATCAGCCGCACGTCCACCTTGAGAGTGCGGGTGCCGCCCAGCCGCTCGAACTCGTGCTCCTGCAGCACGCGCAGGATTTTGGCCTGCGTACTCGGGCTCATGTCGCCGATCTCGTCGAGGAAGAGCGAGCCGCCGTCGGCCTGTTCGAAGCGGCCGATGCGCTGGCGGTCGGCGCCCGTGAAGGCGCCCTTCTCATGGCCGAAGAGTTCGGATTCGAGCAGGTTTTCCTGCAGCGCGGCGCAGTTCACCTTGACGAAGTTGCGGCCGGCGCGGAGCGAGTTGTGGTGGATGGCGCCGGCGATCAGCTCCTTGCCGGTGCCGGTCTCACCGCGGATGAGCACGGTGGAGTTGCTCTTGGCCACTTTGCGCACGACGCTCAAGACGCGCTGCAGCGTGTCGCTGCTGCCGATGATCTTGTTGAAGTCGTAGTTCTCCTGCTGCTCGTGCCGCAGGTAGTCGAGCTCGTGGCGCAGCCGCTTCAGTTCGAGCGCCTTCTCGATCTTGACCTCCATCTCCTCAATCTCGAACGGCTTCTGGACGTAGTCGAAAGCGCCGTTCTTCATGGCCTCGACGGCCGTGGACACCGAGCCGAAGGCGGTCATCAGGATGACCGAGGTGGTGGGGTGGGTGGTGCGCGTCGTGCGCAGCACGTCGAGGCCGTCGGACCCGCCCATGCGCAGGTCGCTCACGACGACGTCGAAGTAGCCGTTGTGCAGCCGCTCGATGGCGGCGTTGCCGTTGGGAGCCTCTTCCACGTCGTGGCCCGCCGTGCGCAGGGCCAGGGCCAGGCCCCGCCGCAGCGCGTCATGATCATCGGCAACCAGAATTCGACTCATCGATCCGCTCCTACCACACCCGTGCGTCGCCGCTCACCGGCAGCGTGACGCGGAATTTCGTGCCGGTTCCAGGCCGGCTCGTCAGATCGATGCGCCCGTCATGGGCGTCGACGATCTTGCGCACGATGGCGAGACCGAGGCCGGAGCCCTGGGCTTTGGTCGTGAAGAAGGCGCTGAAGATCTTGTCGGCCAGTTCGGGCGGCACGCCCGGACCGTTGTCGGTCACCTCGACGACGATGGTCGGGACCGGCAGCAGGCCGTCGAGCGGCAAGGCGCCGTCTTCCTCGCGCGTCACCTCGCGCGCCGTGATCGACACGGCCCCGGTGCCGTTCAATGCCTCATAGGCGTTGATGAGCAGGTTGGCGAACACCTGCATCAGTTGCGTCTGGTCGGCGTCGATGAGCGGCAGCCGGTCGGGGATGTCGAAGCTCACCTGCACTTCGCCCCGCTTGGCCTTGCCGCCGTCGGCCATGGTCACCGCGGCCTGCAGGGCGGCGCCGACCGAGGTGCGCTCCATCTGCAGACGTACCGGGCGCACGAAGTCGAGGATCTCCTGCACGATGGCGTTGGCCATCTTGGCTTCGTTGATGATGTCGCCGACGAGCGCCGTGGCCTGCGCATTGTCGCGCAGCTGACGGCGCAGCAGCCCGGCCATGACCTCGATCCCGGCCAGCGGGTTCTTGATCTCGTGGGCCACCGCGGCGGCCATCTCGCCGAGTACGGCCAGTCGGTCGCGCAGCCGTTCACGTTCCTCGAGGTGCTCGACGCGCGTCAGGTCCTTGAAGAACATGGCCGCGCCGATGGTCAGCCCGTCGCTGTTGCGGATGAGCGACAAAGTGTAGCCGAGCACCTTGTCCGACGGCGTCAGGCGCAGTTCGGCGCGATTGGGCAGGAAGGCGAGTTCGTAGGCGCCGGCAAGCACGCGCACGATGGCGGGGTGGGCGTGGAACACCTCGGCGAACGGCCGACCCAGGTAGTCCTCACCGGCGGGCAGGCCGAAGATCCGGCACGACTCGTCGTTGATGAGCACGAGCGCGCCACCGCGGTCGATGGCCAGCACGCCGTTGCGCATGTGGGCTACGAGGTGCCGGAAGAAGGCGTCGTCGACGAAATGGGCCGCAGCGATCGGCGCCCGATGGGTGGGGCCAGGGCGCGTCGGGAGCACCGAGGCCTTGGCGGGGCGACGTCCGGCAGCGATTTTTGGGGCAGGCATGGCTCGACTGTGCGAACTACATACGCAACTGTCGTGCCTGTCACGGCAATGACGACGTCAGATGGGATCGAAGCGTCGAATCGTGTAATCCTGCACGGTTTCAGGCGCGGCGGCGACGAAAACGACAGCGTCTATTTCGAAATTGTAATTGGTGGCGAAGCTATGGTGACGGATCTTGCTTGGTAGAGGTCGGCCGACTGCCACGTATCAAGACGCCAGGGAGGCCCGCATTTCCTCGACCTCGACCTGCAGCATCTCCCACTGACCCAGGAGGTCGCCGACTTCCCACATCAGCCCCTGGTGGCGATCGAGCACCGGTTTGGAGGTCTCGTGATGATCGTAGAAGCCCGGCGCCGCCATCTCGGCCTCGACTTTTTTCACGGTCGTCTCCCGTTCCGCGATCCGCCCTTCCAGCTCGGCGATACGCGTCGTCAGCGCGTCCATGGCGCGTTCCCGCTTCTTCCGTTCGGCCGCCTCGCGTTTGCGTTGCTCGTGGTCGGCAGCGCTACCAGCGGCCGCGGCCTGCGGCGCCTTCTTCGACACCGGCGGGTCGGCCCGTCGGCCCTGGGGGGGAACCGGTGCGGCGGGAGCGGGTGCCGCCGCGGCGCCGCCCTGGGCCTTGCTCCACAGGAACGACGCGTAGTCACCGGGATAGACCCGCGCACCGCCGCCGCCCACCTCCACGATCTTCGTGGCCAGGCGTTCCACGAAGTAGCGATCGTGCGACACGAAAATGAGCGTGCCGCCGTAGTCGGTGAGGGCGTCGAGCAGCACGTCCTTCGAGTCGAGATCGAGATGGTTGGTCGGCTCGTCGAGCACCAGCGTGTTCGACGGACGGAGCAGCATGCGAGCCACGGCCAGTCGCGTGCGTTCGCCCCCCGAGAGCACGCCCGCCTTTTTGTAGACGTCGTCGCCGGAGAACAGGAAGCCACCGAGCACGTTGCGGATCGCCGCCACCATGTGCATCGGCGAGCCCGACGCGAGCGTCTCGTAGACGGTGAGCGTGGGATCGAGGCGCGTCGCCTCGTCCTGCGCGAAGTACTGCATCACGACCTGATGCCCCTCCTCGCGCCCGCCGCTGTCGGGCGGTTCGACCCCAGAGATCATGCGCATCAGGGTCGACTTGCCGGCCCCGTTCGGGCCGACCAGCGCCACCCGGTCGCCGCGTTCGATCTGCAGGCTGACGCCGTCGATCACGTGCTTCTCGCCGTAGGTCTTGCGGACCTGCGTCAGGTCGATGACCGTACGGCCGCTCTTCACCGCCGCCGGAAACTGGAAGTGGATGCGCTTTCGTTCGGGCGGCACCTCGATGCGCTCGACCTTCTCGAGCATCTTGATGCGGCTCTGCACCTGGGCCGCTTTGGTGGCCTGGTAGCGGAAACGATCGATGAACTCCTGCACCCGACCGATCTCTTCGTCCTGTAGCTTCTTGGCGTCGCGCAGCCGATCCATGCGCTCGGCCCGCTGCACCAGATAGGTCGAGTAGTTGCACTGGTAGTCGGTGATCGTGCGCAGCGCCAGATCGGCGATCCGATCGACCACCGCGTCGAGGAAGTAGCGATCGTGCGAGACCAGGATGACCGAGTGCGGATAGCGCGCCAAGTAGTCTTCCAGCCAGTTGCGCGCTTCCAGATCGAGGTGGTTGGTCGGCTCGTCGAGGAGCAGCAGCCCCGGGGCGCTGAGCAGCAGTTTGGCCAGCGCGAGGCGCATCTGCCAGCCGCCCGACAGATGGCTCGCTTCCAGTTCGAAGTCGGACTGACTGAAGCCGAGGCCGCGCAGAATCGTCGCCACCTTCAGATCGATGGCGTAGCCATCGCCCATGCGGAAGCGTTCCTGCAGCGTGCTGTAGCGCTCGAGCAGCGCCTCGTGCTCGGCCGCCGGCACCGACGTATCGGCCAGGCGATGCTCGAGCTCGTGCATCTCGTCCTTCAGGTCGAGCAGCGGCTTGAGCGCGTCGCTGGCCTCGGCGAACACGGTGCGGCCTGAGTACGACAGGCCGTCCTGGGGCAGGTAGCCGACGGTCAGCGCCGTGGGGCGGATCACCGCGCCGCTGTCGGCCTCATCGATTCCGGCGAGCATCTTGAGCAGCGTGGTCTTGCCGGCGCCGTTGGGCCCGCACAGGCCGACGCGATCGCGGTCGCCCACGTGCCAGGTGACCCGGTCGAGCAGCACGCGCTCGCCGAAGCGCTTGGTGAGACCCGAGAGCTGAATCATGACAGACGTGGGCGCACGCCCAGCACGCGCGCGGCGGTGGCGGCGATTTCGGCGGCGCGGCTCGGCTTTACGAGGTAGCCGGTGACGCCGAAGTTCAGAGCCTCGATGGCGGCGGCTTCGGTGGAGTGGCTGGTCACGACCATCACGCGCAGGCCCGGCGTGGCTCGCCGCGCCTCGCGCAGCAGCGCGAATGCGTCGAGGCCGGGCACACGCAACTCGCTCACGACCAGGTCGTAGACCGCGTGACCGAGGCGCTCGGCCGCCAGCACTCCGTCGGGCGCGGTGTCGACGGTGTGGCCCGCGGCCCGTAGTGCGCCGGCGATCGCGTCGCGGCTGGCGCCGTCGGGATCGACGACCAGCACCCGGTGCCCGGGTCCGGCGGCGGGCGTCCCGGCGGCTGGCGCCGGTGGGGTAGGGCGCTCGGGCTGGGGCCGCCGGTCGAGCCAGGTGTCGATGTCCTTGCGGCGAAACCGCCACTGGCGTCCGACCCGGACTGCCGGGAGCTTCCCGGCGTCAATCAGGCGGTAGACGGTACGCAGGTTCACCTGGAGATAGGCGAGGACCTCGTCGGTGGTCAGGAAGGCCTCGTGCTCGGGCGTGGTCGGACTCACGGCAGTACTCACCCGATTGTATCGCGCCGGACCTGGAAGTCGTGGTTCCG
>JBDTWC010000015.1:0-11558 GCA_040006875.1 Acidobacteriota bacterium
GGACCAGCGCTGTCGATCTCGCGTTCGGCCTGAAGCCAGTCGTCGAGCTTCAGCCCATGGGCTGCTCCTCGCCCCTCGAACAGCTCGTGCGCTCGGCGGGCAATGCGCGCCAATCGCGAACCGGGATCGAGACCGCCGTCAGGCGCCGGAGCGATATCTGTGGACGGGTGCGAGAGTGGCTTCACCGTGTTCCCCCCCAAAGCATGTTTCGTGCCCGGATGCAGCGCGGCGAGTCGGCACCGCTCCTGCGATAACTGCCAGAGCGAGGGACAGATTGGGTAGCTCAGGGAGCAGCGTCAGCATTTCCCGGTCCACGGCGTCGGCACGTCCCCCGGTTCGCGTGCGCGCGGCGTCGAGGGCCTGCTGCTGCAACGGGAGAGCACACTAGGCGCCGGCCAGGGTCAGGGCGAACTGACTGGCGCCGTCGATCCACTGCTCGCGCACGTGGAAGCCGCCCGCGACCAGCAGCGCCCGGACGCCGGCCGCGGAGTATTTGTACGAACTCTCGGTCCAGATCGACTCGCCGGCGCGCAGCGTGAACTCCAGCCTCGCAGCGGGCACGCGCACGCGCTGCAGGCGGGTGCTCACAAGATGCATCTCGACGCGCGATGGCGCGGCGTTCCAGCGGGCACGGTGCCGGAACGACGCCACGTCGAAGTCGGCCTGGAACTCGCGATTGAGGCGCACGAGCAGGTTGAGGTCGAAGGCCGCGGTCACGCCGAGGGGGTCGTCATAGGCGAGGAGCAGGTCCGCCTCGGGCTTCACGAGGTCTACGCCGAGCAGCAGTGCATCGCCGGGCGCCAGCGTGTGGCGCACGTGACGCAAGAACGCGCGCGCGCCATCCGGATCGACGTTGCCGATGTTCGAGCCGAGAAACAGCACCAGCCGCCGACCCGACTCGGTGCCTTGTCGCACCAGGTCCAGGCCGTGCTCGTAGGACGCCTCGTAGCGCTCGATCCGTAGGGGCGCAACGGCGGTGACCGCTTGCGCGGCCGTGGCCAGGGCCGCGGCCGACACGTCGACCAGGTGCACGACCGGTGCCTGACGTCGCACCGCGGATACACTACCCGACGTCAGCACGGCGGCGAGCTTGCTGCCGTTGCCCGCCCCCAGCTCGACGACGTGTTGCACCTCGCCGGCGGCGCGCAGAATCGCACCGCCGTGCGCCTCGAGCAGACGCATCTCGCCACGCGTCACCGGATACCAGGGCAGCTGGCAGATGGCGTCGAACAGCGCCGAGCCCAAGGCGTCGTAGAGATAGCGCGACGGCAGTTGACGCGGCGTGCGCAACAGGTGGTCGCGGATGTCGGCAGCGGCGTCGCCGCTGGCGGCAGGCTCCGGCCCATCGTCACGAGCCTGCGCGGGGCTGGTCACGATGTGATCCCGGTCACGCAGCGGAACGTGGCGTAGACGTAGGGATAGCGCGGCCGGAACCAGTTGCGGAAGGTCGGCCGCAGGAGCCCGGTAGCGGTCGCCGGCGAAGCGCCCTTGAGCACGTAGTGCTCGCCATCGAAGAAGTCGGCCGAGTACTCGGGATACGACGGCAGCGGCGTGAAGCCGGGGAACGGCGCGAACACGCTCGACGTCCATTCCCAGCCGTTGCCCATCAGGTCGGCAATGCCCCAGGCGCTGTCGCCGTTGGGATGGGTGCCGACTGGACTCGGATCAAACCGCGCCAGATCGAACACGCCGTGACGCGCGGCCGGCAGCTCCGCGCCCCACGGATAGCGGCGCGGCGATCCGGCGGGCGTGCCGAACGCAGCGCGCTGATACTCGGCTTCAGTGGGCAGACGGGCGCCGCGCCAGCGCGCAAAGGCCGCGGCTTCAGCCTGACTCACATAGACCGGCCACGACCCCGGTAGCCGCACGCGCTCGAACATGCCGCGCCACCACCACTGGTCGCCGTCACGTTCCCAGAAGGTCGGATGATCGAGAGCGGTCTCGGCGCGCCAGGCCCAGTCAGCCGGCGTCCACCACTGTGGGTCGCGGTAGCCCTCGGCGGCGACGAAGGCCATGAACGCATGGTTGGTCACGTCGTGCCGCTCGATGCGGAACGCGGGCACGGTCGCCACCAGCGCCGGTCGCTCGTTGTCCCAGGTGAACCGTTCGCGGGTTGCAGCCACGCCGAGCACTGCCTCGCCGGCGGGCACGGTCACGAAGTCCGACTCGGGCACGTGGCCGACGGTGATCGGCAGGTAGCCCGTGGGCCGACGCTTGTGCGCGAACGGGAGGCGGTGCCACATGTAGAGCAGCGTCTCGTGATGCATCGCCTCGTGCTCGAGGATGCAGTAGGCGGCTTCCGCCCGGTCGAGCAGGGGATGCCCGGGCTGTTCGATGTCGCCGCTGCCGAGCGCATCGAGCACCCGCCGGTCGACCTCAGCGGCGAACTGGCGAACGGTGTCGCGCGACGGCCAGAGTCGCGCCACCGCCACGGGATCGTCGGGCGCGCCGTCGGTGTCGTGAGGATCGATGCCGCGCGCGAACAGCCGTTCGAGCGCGGCGTCGATGCTGTCGCCGCCCAGACCGCGCTTCACCAGCGTGTTGAAACTGAAGGCGGGGAGATGGCCTTCATAGAACACGATGGGATGACGCAGTGCGATCGGGCGGCTGTAGTAGGCGTCGTCGGAGAGCAGCTCGAAGAGCGCCGACGAACGCGCGCGATTGCGCAGATACCAATCGATGAGCGCCGAACGATCGATGGCTTCGCGGTCGATACCGCACCGACCCTCGGGGAACGCGTGGCTGAGCATTGTGCTACTCGGTCAAGAGCAGGTCTTGGCGACCATCGTGATCGAACTCACGATGAACGTCGGGGGTATCGAGCCGCCTTGACTGGCACGGGCGGAAGGCGGCGCGGCGGCAGGTAGCGCAGGAGAGGAGCCGACAGCCGGTGCGGCCGGTGGCGTGACGCTGCCAGGAGGGACGGCGCCTGGCGCCGGCGTGCGCGGTGCGCCGAACCAAGGGTCCGCGTCACTGGCCATTGCGCCCGTCACCTGCACCTGCTGGTTGACGTGCACGGCGAGGTCGACAAAGAGCGAGGGCTGCAGCAGGTAGGTGACGGGGCCGCCCGCTCCGGAGGTCCGGCCGCTCGGCGGCACGGGCGTGCCTGGAACGGCCGTCGTGGTCGGGGCCGAGGTCGGCTCCACGTTGATCAGCACGTACTGCATCGACGCGGAAGTGGGGGCGGCCGCGCTCGCACCCACCCCCGCCGGCGCCGCAGTGGAGGTGCCCGCGTCGCGCTGCTTCAGGCAACCCGTCACCGATGTTCCGGTGGTGATCCTGGTCGGCACCTGAAGGTTCTGGAACGGTGCGGGCGCCGGCTGGGGCGCCGGCGACGGGGCGGGCGTCTGCGCGAGCAGGGTGCCCGTTACGAGCAGGCCGAGAGCCGCGGTGGTGAGGGTCGTGCGCATCATGTGAGGGCTCCTTCCGAAACCACCGCGCTCCGAGTGCTACTGGGCGATCTTCAGCACCTGGCCGGTACCGGCCGCGTTGCTGTTGGTCGTGACGTAGACGGCGTTGTCATCACCGATGGCGATTTTTCCGGGAGCCACGAGCAGACCCGCCGCTAGTTCCGTGCGCGCGCCGAATGGGCCGATCTTCGTGAGCCTACCGACCGAGCCGGGCTGCAGCAGCCCGTTGACGTCGTGTTCGAGCACGTAGGCCGAGCCGTCCGCGCCGACCGCGATGTCGATGATGTTGGTGAAGTCGGTCGCCACCACCACCGGCGTGCCGCCATTGGCCGGCACGCGATACACGCGCGCCCCGCCGACTGGAAACGGGAAGCCGGTGAGTTCGCCGATGTAGATGCTGCCGTCCGGTCCGCGCGCGGTCGAAGTGGGCACCGCCTCCATGTCGACGGGCCCACCGCCCGGGCCGGGGACCTGCCGAGTCGGGAACGTCGCCAGCGTGGAGATGACGAGATTGGCGTCGACCTGCAGCAGCGCGTTCGCGCCGGCGTCTGCGATCAGCGCACGGGCGGGGGCCTGCGTCTGCAGTTCCAGGCCGAACAGGTTCGAGTCGATGGGGCCGCCCGCCGGGTTGTTGGCGGTTTCATAGGCGCTGACGTCGAGCAAGGTCGTGACGACGCCGGTCGGCGACACGCTAAGCAGCGATCCGAACTGCGTGATGCCGGCCGTCTTGAGCGGCGTCAGCAGGGCCGGGTCACCACCCGAACCGACTGTGATGAGGGCCAGACCGAGGCCAAACGCCAGGTCGTGGGGCCCGGTGGCCTCCGCGCCCGTGGGTCCGGCAAGCGACGGCAAGCCGATGAGCACGCGCTGCTGCACGCCGGCACTTGCGATCCGGGTCACCGCGCCGGACGGTCCGTAGCAGCGTGTTCCGGGGGCGCCGCCAGGATTAGGAAGGCACAGCGCGCTGTTGCCGCCACGGCCCGCCTCGACCACATAGAGCACGCCGTCGGGCCCAAACGCCAGGCCGCGCGGGTTGTCGAGCCCTTGCGCCATCACGATCGGCGCCGCCACCTGAGCTGCAGCCGGAGTCACGGCACTGGGCAAGAAGCCAAGACCGAACGCACCGACCAGCGCCGAAATCCGTGTCACATTTCTCATCGTCACCCCCAGTCAGGAAACGTCCTGACCGGGCAGCTCTGTGCAAGGGATCTGCCAGAGCGAGCGGGACCGATCGGCAATTGAAGCGGCGCGGTCCGGATGGACCTCGGTAGGCAACTACCCTCTTGCTGTCTAGAACATTCCCACTCGGGCCATCGCGCGACCTACGACCAGGTGGTCGAGCGCTCGAGCTAGAAGCCGATAATCAGGTTCAGCCGGGCACTGCGCGGCAACGCCGGATGGAAGTGGATGTCATCCACCCCGCCGGCCGGCTCGCCGCGCAGACGCGAGGTATAGAAGTAGTCGATGTCGCTGGCCTTGGTGTCGAGCACGTTGAACACGTCGAGGGCCAGGCGCACGGCGCCGCTGAAGCGGTAGCCCGCGTCGAGGTTCACGAGGCTCGTGGCCTTCGAGCGGGTCGAGTCGTCCTCGAGCAACGCGCGCGGGCCGAAGTAGCGCCACCGCAGACTGCCCGACAGGTGCTGACGGCTGTCGACCGTCACGCCGCCCGACACCACGGTGGCCACGGCGCCGGGGATGAAGTCGCCAGCGGGGTCGTCGTCGCGGAACCGCGCCCGCGACATGCTCAGGTCGCCGTCGAAGGTCAGCCACGGCAGGGGCGAGTAGTAGTTGGCGAACTCGAGACCATAGCGATGGCTCGGCCGCCCGGCGTCGGTCGTGCCGGCATCGCCGATGAAGATGAGCTCGGAGTCGAGACGCAGGCTCCACAGCGACAGGCTCGTCTGCAGATGCGGAATCCGCACGCTGCGCACGCCCACTTCGCTGCCCGTGGCCCGAGCCAGCGGCGTGACCCGTTGCGCGGGTTCGCCGGAGACCGGATCGACGGTGATGGTGGCGCCGCGCGCGTCGTTGCTGTGGAAGCCCAGGCCGGCGTTGAGGTAGAACTCGGTGCCGTGGAACGGGCCGAATACGGCCCCGCCCTTCGGGCTCACGAGCCCGGCGGTGTCGGTGCCCGAGTTGGCCGGATTGCTCTTCGCGTTGACATCGAAGCGGTAGCCATCCACGCGCACGCCCGCCAGCGTGCGCAGCCACGGCGTCCACTCGACTTCGTTCTGCGCGAACGCGCCCACACTGGTCTGCATCACGGCGTCTTCGCGCACGGTCGCGAGCGGTTGGCGGGCCACGGTGTGATACAGCCCCACGTTCCGGATGTCGTCGTTGCGTAGGGATACGGCCACGGTGTTCTGCACGGCCCGACCGCTCCAGCGGCCCAGGCGGCGGTGGCTCACCTTGGCACCCGACACGAAGCGATGGTCGGCCTGGCGGAACTGATCGCCGTTGACGGGGTCGTCGAGGAAGTAGGTGAAGTTCGAGAACAGATTGAGGTCGTAGGCGATGCCGTAGGCACTCACCTTGGTGCTGCCGTTGTTGCGCGTGCGCTGCCACTCGACCGAGCCGCTGTAACGATACGACTCGCCGCCGTCGGTGGCGTCGATGGTGCCGAAGCGGCCGATTGCGCCGTCGTCCACGGCTCGCTCGGGCACCTGGTCGGTGGCGTTCCAGGTGCCGCGGTAGCCCATCGCCGTGATCGACACGCCGTTCTGGGCGTCGCCGCGCGTGTAGCGCACCAGGCCGTTAATCTTGCGGAAGTCATCGGCACGCTCCCACGGACCGTCGTTGTGCTGCAGGTCGAGCGCGCCGAGCCAGGTGCCCCCGCCGTTCACGCGCGACGCCGCCACCAGAGCGCGGGCGAAGCCCTGTCCACCGCCACCCACACGCACGAGCGGACGGCCGACCCTGCTCGTGTAGTTGATGTTGGCCGACCCAGCCGTCGCGAAATCGCCCTGCTCGGCAAAGTAGGGGCCTTTGGCAAACTGCACGCCGCTGACCAGTTCGGGGATGAGGAAGTTCAGGTCCGAGTAGCCGTGGCCATGGCCGTGCGTCGGCAGGTTCACGGGCATGCCCGCCACCGTGGTGGCGAAGTCGGTGCCGTGATCCAGGTTGAAGCCGCGCAGATAGTACTGATTGGCCTTGCCCTCGCCGCTGTGCTGGCTGATCACGACCCCGGGCACGGTTTCTAACACCTCGCCGCTGCGCATGATCGGCCGCGCGTCGAGCTGCCGGCCGGTGATCGCACCCTGGCTGGCCGACTGGGCGATGCCGACCAGATCCTGCGCCGGGTTCTGGGCATCGGCCAGGTTCGTGAAGCTGGCCTTGCCGGTGACGGTGACATCGGCGTTCAGCGACAGCGACATCACGATGTCGGCCTTGACCGTCTGGTCCGCCGCCACGGTCACGTCGCGACGGCCGGTGGCGAAATTGACCAGCATGAAGGTGACCGTGGCCGGTCCGGGCGTGAGTCCAGCGACCCGGAACGCGCCTTGCGCATCGGTGTCGCCGCTACGGGTTGGGCTGCCGGCCTGAGACACTTCCACCTCCACGCCGGGCAGCGCGCCGCCGCTGTCGTCACGCACCATACCCGACACGGCCGCGGTCTGCGCCGAGAGTGGCGCTGCTCCGATCAGCAATGTCACGACCACACCGAGCCACCTGCCGTGCCGTTGAACCGCGCTCACCTGCGACATCCACACTCCTCGAGAACGTCTACTCTAGAGGGCGAGCCGGGAATCGAAGGCGTGGCAAATTGCCGCAGTCCAGTCGAGAACGGTCGTGACTACACTGTGTCCATCCCAGCCGACGCCACGCGAGAACCGGCCGCCGTTCGCCCGTGGTACCTCAATGCCACGCGTCTGGCCGCGCTCCCCTGGCTGATCCGCCTGCGCGTCGCCACGGCGGTCATCGACCTGGTGGCGGTGCTGGCCGTGCTGCTGCTCCCCAACGCCGACATCCCCCTGCGCCACGCCGTGGTGTTCATCGCCCTGTCGGGCACGGCCAACGCGGCCCTGGCGCTGGCGCTCAGCCGTCAGCGTTCACTCCCCGCCGCCGCCGTCGGCGTCTCGCTGCTCCTCGACGTGGCTTTGCTCACCGAACTGCTCGATCTCACCGGCGGCCCCTTCAACCCGTTCGCGGTTGTCTACGTGGCGCACATCGCCCTGGCGGCGGCCACGGCCGGACGCGGCACCGCCTGGCTGGTGGGCCTCGCGGCCACAAGCGCCTACGCCACGCTGCTCTACTGGCACACGCTCGAAGGCGTGTCGGTGCATCACCGGATCAACGACTTCCCCACGCACCTCTTCACGATGTGGGTGTCGCTCGGCGCGATGGTGGAACTGGCGGCGTATTTCGCGGTGCAGGCCTCGAATGCACTCGAGGCAATGCGGGAGCGCGCGGCGCGTTCGGAGCGCGTGATCTCGCTCACGACCCTGGCGGCCGGAGCGGCGCACGAACTGTCCACGCCGCTCGCCACGATCGCCATCACGGCTCGGGAGATGGAGCGGGCGGTCAGCCAACTGGCCGAGCGCGACGACCTCGCCGACGACGCGCGTCTCATCCGCACCGAAGTGGACCGGTGCCGGCACATCCTCGATCAGATGAGCGGCCGTGCCGGCGGCGGCGCCGCGGAGCTGCCCGAGCCACTCGACGTGCGCGCCATCCTCGACGAGGTGCAGCAGGCACTGCCCACTGAGCAGCGCGCGCGTGTGCGAGTCGAAGCCGGCACGCCGTTGCCCCGCGTGCACGCGCCGCGAGCGGCGTTCCGCCAGACCATCTCGTCGCTGCTCTCGAACGCCATCGACGCCAGTGCGGCCCCGGCGCCGGTAGTCGTGACGGCTGAGGAGGTGGCGGTGCCGAGAGCGGTGCGGGTAGTGGTACGCGACCGCGGGCCGGGCATGACGCCCGACCTACTGGCGCGGGCCGGCGAGCCCTTCTTCACCACCAAGGACGCCGGTCGCGGACTCGGGCTCGGCCTGTTTCTGGCGCGCGTGTTCGCCGAGCGGTGCGGCGGGTCGCTCACAATCGACAGCACCGCGGGCACGGCGGTCGCACTCGAGCTGCCGGTGAGCGGCGGGGACGCGCCCGCATGAGCAGCGAAGCGCGCACGCTGCTCGTAGTCGACGACGACACCGTATTTCGCAGCCGGGTCTCACGGGCGCTGGCCGATCGCGGCTTCGACGTGCGGGGCGCGGCTTCCCACGACGAGGCGATCGCGCTGGCCGAACACGACAGCCCGGAACTGGCGCTGGTCGATCTGCGCCTGCCCGGCAAGTCGGGTCTCGAGGTGGTCCAGGCCCTGCGCGCCATCGACGACACCACCCGCATCGTCGTGCTGACCGGCTACGGCAGCATCGCCACCGCGGTCGAGAGCATGCGACTCGGCGCCATGAGCTACCTGACCAAGCCGGTCGATGCCGATCAGATCGGCGCCGCCTTCGACGGCACCGCAGCGGTGGCTGCGGCCGTCCCCGTGGTGCAGTCGCTGGCGCGGGTCGAGTGGGAGCACATCCAGCGGGTGCTCGCGGATTGCGACGGCAACATCTCGCAGGCAGCGCGCCTGCTCGGCATCCATCGCCGATCGCTGCAGCGCAAGCTGTTCAAGGATCCGGCGCCTGAGGCGTAGCCGGACGGCGCCGGTCTACTTCGCGCCGGCCTTGGCGAGTACGGCGGCCACGTCGGCGCGCTGGAAGATGTTGGCGAGCTGGAAGGCGGTCATCCCGCCGTTGCTCTTGGCGGTCAGGTCGGAGCCCGCCTTCACGAGCGTGTCGACCGCGCCTGCCGTGCATGACTGCACGGCCCCGACCAACGCGGTCGTGCCGTTGTCGGGATCCTTGGTCTTCACGTCGGCCTTGGCTGCCACCAATGCCGTGATCACGGCCGCGATGTCGTCGGGCGCGCTGGCGCACAGCGCCACCGCATGGTTCAGGGCGTAGCGATTCTGTGAGTTCGTCTGATTGGGAGCCATCCCGGCCTGCAGGAAGAGCGACACCGCCGCGGCGTTGTGATCGCCGATCGCCTGGAAGAACGCCTCGGGCGTGAACTCGTAGCCGAGGCCACCGAGCGAACGCTTGGCGGCCACGACACCTCCGCCGGCGCCACCGCCCGCCGGCGTCGCCTCCGTTACCAGGGTCGCCTCCGGCTCGAGCACGGCCACCCCGCCCTTCACGACCGGCGTCTTCACGAGCGCGTTGAAGAACCAGGTCTGGCCGAGCATCTTCGACTTGAACTCGGCGTGCACGCGCTTGCCGTCGTAGGCGGTCAGGTTGAGCGTCGCCACGCCGGGGAACGCCCGGCCGCTCTCTGCGACCTTGGCGTGATACGGCACGACGCTCAGGTTGTCGACGCCCTGCTTCCAGCGGATGCGCACCGCGTGCAGCGTGCCGGCCTGAGCGAGCGCCTGCAGCCGATCGGGCGCCTGGTCGGCGGGCGCCACCGCTACGTCGCTGGCCAGCAGGATCAGGTATTCCTGCGCAGCGCTTGTGGGGTCGGTTTCGAGGGTCGCGTAGACGTGACCGAAGCGGATGGTCTGTCCGTCGACCGTGAAGGTGCCGATGGCCGAGTCTTGGGCGCCAGCCGTCAGCGGCACCAGCACGAGCGTCATCAGGAATCCGCAGAGCGCGCGCACGAACCGGGACATGGGCATCCTCCAGCAACGCTGCTCCGGCAGCGTCGAGCACCGAGAATAGCGCGATTGCCGCCGGTATCGCCTCAGCGTCTGAGCCGGTGCATACTGTCGAGATGAACTGGCTGGTCAAAGAGGAGCCGTCGAACTACAACTTTGCGCGCTTCCTCGCCGACGGGCACACGGTCTGGTCGGGGGTCAGAAATCCGGTCGCCCAGAAGCATTTGCGGACGATGTCGGCTGGGGATCGCGTGTTCTTCTACCATACGGGCAACGAGAAGGCGATCGTGGGCACGGCCCGCGTGGCCGGCGCGCCGTATCCGGATCCGGCAAGCAGCGACGGCTCGCACTACGCGGTGGAGCTCACGTGTGATCGGGCGCTGCCCGCGCCAGTGACGCTGAAAGCGGTGAAGGCCGATGCGCGCTTTGGCGACTGCGCGCTGACGCGGGTGCCGCGCCTGTCGGTGATGCCCGTGACCGACGCGCAGTGGACGATGCTCATGGGCATGGCCCAGGCCAGGAGCTGACCGATGCAGCAGCGTTTGTTCGGACGCACGGGATGGCGGGTCAGCGAGATCGGCTACGGGATGTGGGGCATGGGCGGCTGGTCCGGCTCCGACGACGCCGAGTCGCTGGCGTCGCTCCATCAGGCGGTCGAGGCCGGGTGTACGTTCTTCGACACGGCCTGGGCCTACGGACGCGGCCACAGCGAGTCGCTGCTCGGCCAGGTCGTGCGCGCGCACGCCGATCGGGCCCTGGTCGTCGCCACCAAGATCCCGCCCAAGAACATGGAGTGGCCCGGCAAGGCCACGGCCGCCGCGGCCGACACCTATCCGCCGGATCACATCCGCGCCTACACCGACGAGAGCCTGCGTCACCTCGGTCTCGAACGCATCGACCTGATGCAGTTCCACGTCTGGGACGACGCGTGGGCCAGCGATCCGCACTGGCCCGAGGCGATCGCAGAACTCAAGCGCAGCGGCAAGATCAAGGCGTTTGGCATCAGCGTGAACCGCTGGCAGCCCGACAACGTGCGGCGCGCCCTCGACACCGGCGTCGTCGATGCGGTGCAGGTGGTCTACAACCTGTTCGACCAGGCGCCGGAAGACCACCTGTTCCCCGCCTGCCGCGCCCGCGGCATCGCCGTGATCGCGCGCGTGCCCTTCGACGAAGGCAGCCTGACCGGCACGCTGACCCGCGACAGCCGTTGGCCCGAAGGCGACTGGCGCAACAGCTACTTCACGCCCGCGCACCTCGAGGCCACGCTCGCGCGCGTCGAGCGACTGGCGCCACTCGTGCCCGACGGCACCACGCTGTCGGACCTGGCTCTGCGGTTCATCCTGTCGTCGCCCGATGTGTCGACCGTGATTCCCGGCATGCGCAAGTCCCGGCACGTGGCCGCCAACCTGGCGGCGAGCGAGCGCGGCCCACTGCCGCAGGAGCTGCGCGACGCCCTGCGCGCGCATCGCTGGGACCGCACCCCGAGCACCACGCCGTGAGTCCTCGCGCCCTAT
>JBDTWC010000016.1:0-11550 GCA_040006875.1 Acidobacteriota bacterium
TGCCGGGCGTGGCCGAGCACGGCTTCCTGGTCGGCCGGCCGCATCATCTGCAGCACGTCGAGAAAGAGCATGGCGGCGCAGGGTGGATACACAAAGCTGCGGGCATCGCCCTCGACGATCTGCGCCTCTCCGTCGGTGGCGGTGCGCGCCAGATGGGCCACTCCCGGGCGCGGTTCGAGGCCAATCAGCTCGCTGAAGACCGGCGGCGCCGGCACGCCGGCGGGCCAAGTGCCGGCCCGCTGCCGGCGTGCGGCTTCGATGAGCAGGGTCAACATCAACCCCTGACCGCACCCGATATCGACGAGCACCCCGCCGGAGGGCAGCACGCCACCGAGCAGCGCGTGCCGATAGACGGGATCGCTGCGCAGCTTGGCGCGGGCGAACTCCCAGCCCGTGATGCTGGTGGCCAGATAGCCGCCCGCGGCCGCCGCCACGATCTCTTCGAAAAGGCCCGGCCGGCGGTGGCCGCGCAGGGTCAAGTAGGTGACGGCGCCGAGGGCGCCACCGAGCACGGTGCCGACGACGAGCGCACCGGCCACCAGATCGAGGCCGAACGACCACGGGTCGAGGCTGCGGATCGCCGACAGCGTGAGCGCGTGCAGGTGCCCGCGTCTCAGCAGGGCGCCAACCTGCACCTCGGCCAGCACCAGCACCGGCAACATCACCGGATTCGAGATGTTGGCCGCCAGGTAGACGGTGAGCCGGCTGACCCCGAGCAGCAGCGCGATCGCATACGAGAGCGGCAGGTGGAATCCGTACAGGGGCGTGCAGCCGATGAAGACGCCGGCGCCGACGGCCACGGCGTGCCGTCCGGGGGTGTCGGCTTCGTTGCGCAGCTCGTAGACGAAGCGGCGCAGCCGGGACAGCCCGGGCTTCGGAACAGGGGGTTTCAGCATCTAGCCCGGGTCATCGACCCGCTTTCGCTTGCGGTAGAATCTCACAGCGACGGTGGAGCGACCAAGACGAGCATGAGTGGGTTCACCGCAGAAGACATCCGTCATCTCCCGCACGACGCGCCGCCGCTGCCCGCGTGGGTGAGCGACTTTGCCGGCCCGCCGTCGGTGCTGGTCGGCGCGCAGTTCGCCGCCGCGGCGGAAATGACCACGGCCGCGTTTGAAGCCGGCGTCACCGAGGCCTATCGCTCGGTGTTCCGGCAGCTCGAAGCGCATCCGTCGCTGCGGCCGGCGCGATTCTGGGCCTTCATCCCCAACATCCACCAGGATCTGGGCGGCGGCCTCGACCGCTACAAGGCCTTCAACACCGCCCGCTACGGCGCGTTTGCCGCGCACTTCGGCCAGACCACGTTCCTGGGCGGGTCGATTCCCACGGCCTCGGCGGTCGGCATCGACGGCCAGCGGTTCCAGCTGCACTGCCTGGCCACGGCCGACATCGGCGTACCGGTGGAGAACCCGCGACAGGTGCCGGCCTACCAGTACTCGCGCCGCTTCGGTCCGCTGCCGCCGTGCTTCGCGCGCGCCACCCTGCTCGCCGCCGACCGCGATCGCCCGGTGCTTCTGGTCGGCGGCACGGCCAGCATCGTGGGCGAAGACTCGGCGCACGGCGAGGACTTCTCGCGCCAGGCGCAGGAGACGCTGCTGAACCTCGCCAGCCTGGTCGCCTCGGCCGAAGGGCGGCCCGTGCCCACCGCCAGCACCGAGCTACGGCCCTTGCTCGCCCGCTACGACGAGATCCGCATCTACTGTCCGCGGCCGGAGGTGCAGCGCGAGATCGTCGACCTCGTGGCGGCAAACTTTTCGGGTGCCTGCCGCGTCGAGATGGTGAGAGCGTCGCTCTGTCGCGCGGAGCTGCTCATCGAAATCGAGGGCCTGGCGCGGCCGATCCGCGTTCCTGGGCGGGCCTGATCCACTCCACGGCGAGACGAGGACAGATTCGTGCCCGATCACGACCGACCCCGGCGCGGCGCAGGCCGGCTCCTCGTGTGTCTGCTCGCGCTGGTTCCGGCGCTTGCCTCGGCCCAACCCGCGGCCCTGGCCAGCCTCGGCTTCCACGAGTCGCTCGATGGCGATCCGGTGCTGCATTCGGCCCTCGCTCTGACGAAGGCGGCCGCGCGGCCGCCGTTCACGGTGGTAATCGCGGTGCCGCGTGGCGAGATCGAGCGGCAGCCCGGCGGGTTCGACTTCGCGGCCCTGGACCAGCGCCTGGCGCTCTATCGCAGCACCGCGGGCGCGGAGATTCTGCTCGACCTGCGCGCCAACGCCGCCGACGTGGCCGGCGTGACCGCGTGGGGCCGCTACGTGCGCGAGGTGGCGGCCCGCTACGCCACGGCGGTGCGGGGCTACGTCATCCGCGCCGATGCCGAAGTCGGCGGTCCGCGCGATGCCGGGTTCGTGCTGAAGTCGGCCGCGGTCAACATCAAGGCGGCCGACGACGACGCGGTCGTGATCTTTGGCGCCTTCGCGGCCGCCGATATGGCCCGCCTCAGCGCTCTCTTCGACGACGACCTTGGCGCCTACGCCGACGCATTCGGAGTGAGCGCCGACGTCCTGACGGCCGGACTCCCGGCCGTGATCGAGAAACGTGATGCGGGCGCCACGGTGCTGCTGCTCGACGAACCGCTCGGCCGTGAGGTTCCCGCAGCGGCGGCGCGCATGTTGAGCCGCCATCTCGAGTTGCTCGGCACGCGCGTCTCAGGTGCCGTCTACGTGGCGTCGGCCGCGGTTGCCGCTGGCGCGTTGGCGCCCGTCGGCCCGCTCAGCTATCTCTTCTCGCAGCCGGTCACGTCGCTCGACCTGCAGGCCCTGCACGTCACCCTGATGCGCAGCGGCCAGGACGTCACCGCAGCGGTGCCGCATCAGTTGCTCTTCGGCCTGAAGACCGGCGCCAGCTACTTCGTCTACGCTGCCAGCGAGGGGCCGCTCGAGCTGCGTCTCACCGAGCGCTCCGGCTCGCGGCCGGTCGTCGCCGACGGCCTAAGCGGCACGCGCCAGCCGGTGACCACGTTCAGCTACGACGCCACCAGCGCCACCGCCCGCGTCGTGCTCCCGGCCGCCACCACGCCGCTGGTCGTCGACTGGAGCGACGGCACCGACTCTGCGCTACTCGACAACCAGGAGGTGTCGTCGAACCGGCTGCCGAGCGTGGCCGAGATCGTGGCCCGCAACCAGCAGGCCCAGACCGTGCAGGACGAGCTGCTCCACAATTACGTCGCCGATGCCCTGATGGCGCAAAGCTTCCGCGCCACGGCGGCCGACCCCGGCTTCGACGTGGTTACCGAGAACCGCTTCTTCGCCGAGGGCAAGGCGGTCGAGTGGGAGGAGCGGAGCTTCCGCTTGAACGGCACCAAGTGGGGCGCCAATCGGCCGCCGTTCCCGCTGCTGCAGGCTGAAAAGGTCATGTCGCTGCCGCTCGACCTGCGGCTCGGCGCCGACTACCGCTACCGCCTCGATGGCGTCGACGAGGTCGATGGCCGGCCGTGCTTCGTGCTGCGCTTCGAGCCCCTCGACGCGGCGCAGTCGCTCTACCGCGGCACCGTCTGGATCGACCGCACCACGTTCCTGCGCGTGAAGGTCCAGACCGTGCAGACGAAGTTGTCGACACCGGTGCTGTCGAGCGAAGAGATCCAGCACTTCAGCACCGCCGGCGTCATCGAGGGCAGGGACATCCAGCTACTGACCCGCTTGGTGGCGCGCCAGACCATGCTCGTGGCCGGACGCAGCCTCGCCGTGGAACGCGAGATCCAGTTTGCGGCGTTCCAGTTGAACGCGCCGGAGTTTGCGGCCATGCGCCAGGAATCGCGCGGCAGCGACCACGTGATGTACCGTGACACCGACCAGGGCTTGCGCTACCTCGTGAAGAAGGACGGCGAGCGCGTGGTCTCCGACACGACGACCACCAAGGCCAAGGCGCTCGCGCTCGGCGTCACCTACGATCCGTCGTTCGACTTTCCCATTCCACTCGGCGGCATCAACTACCTCGACTTCGATTTCCTGGGCAAGGACAGCCAGCTCGCCGTCATCTTCGGCGGCGTGGTCGCGCTCGTCAACGTGCAGCATCCGAAGCTCATCGGCGAGCGCATCGACGCGAGCCTGGATCTGTTCGCGATCGCCGTGCGCGGCAACGATCGCACCTATGGCGACGGCGGCGAGCAGCCGGGCGAGCGTCTGGTCTCGCTGCCCTTCTCCACCGGCCTCAACGTCGGCTGGCAGATGACGCAATTTCAGCGCGTGTCGGCCAACTACCAGTTCCGCTACGACCACTTCAGCCGCGACCAGCTCACCGCGCCGGCCTTCGTGGCCCCGGTCTCGACCGCCACAAACGGCGTCGGACTGATCTGGGATTGGAAGCGCGCCGGCTTCTCCTGGGTGGTGGGCGCCACCGGCTTCCGGCGGCTGTCGTGGCAGCCGTGGGGCAACCCGGGCGACTACGATCCCGCCCAACGCGACTACGTGAAGTACTCGGCGAGTGTCACGAAGGACTATCTCTTCGGCATTCACAAGATTCACTTGAACACCGCCTACTACGGCGGGCGCGACCTGGATCGCTTCAGCAAATACCAGTTCGGGTTCTTCGACGACAACCGCATCCACGGCGTGCCGGCCTCGGGCGTGCGCTTCGCCGACCTCGGCATGTTCCGCGGCTCCTACTCGTTCAACCTGTTCGAGCAGTATCGCCTCGACCTCTACGTCGACCAGGCGATCGGCCGCGACCGCGCCGTAGCCCCGGGCTGGCAGTCGGTGACCGGCCTCGGTGTCGGCTTCAACATGCGCGGCCCACGCGGCACGATGCTGCGCGGCGATTTCGGCAAGAGCCTGCTGCCGTCCCGCTACCGGGAGCCTGGATCGGTCGTGTTCCAGGTGCAAGTCTTGAAGCCGCTCTGACCCCATGCCCGTTCGCCCTCACCCCACGCTCGCGAAGTACTACGCCACCGACGACGAACGCGCCGGCATGGTGCGGAAGCTGTTCGACTCCGGCGCTCCACACTACGAGTGGGTGTGCCAGTTCATGTCGATGGGCACGGGCGAGAAGTACCGGGCCGAGTGCCTGGTGAAGGCCGGCCTGACCACCGGCATGCGCGTACTCGACGTGGCCACGGGCACCGGTCTGGTGCTGCGCTCCGCCGCCGTATTGGTCGGACCGACCGGAGCGGCCATCGGCCTCGATCCCAGTTCCGGAATGCTGCGTGAGAACCGTGCCAGGTGCCCCGCGCCGCTGGTCCAGGCACGCGGCGAGCACCTGCCCTTTGCGAGCGCGAGTTTCGACATGGTGTGCATGGGCTACGCCCTGCGTCACGTGTTCGACCTGAACACGCTCTTTGCCGAATACACGCGCGTGCTCAAGCCCGGCGGACGGGTCATGATCCTCGAGCTCACCGAGCCGCGATCAAGGCCGGCCCGCTGGCTCAATCGTTTCTTCCTGAAGACGGTCGTGCCGGGCGTCACGCAGCTCAGCACCGGCAAGCGCGAGGCGCGGCTGATGATGGACTACTTCTGGGACACGATCGAGAATTGCGTGCCGCCCGCCACCATTCTGGCGTCGCTTAAGGAGGCTGGGTTCGACGACGTGGTGCGCGACGTCAGGGGCAGCGTGCTCAGCCAGTACCTGGCCACTCGCGCGTGTGCCTAGGCGTCCTTCAGAATCTCGGCGCGCTTCTGCTTGTATTCCTCCGGCGTGATGAGCCCCTTCTTGAGAAGGTCATCGATCTGGCGCAACCGCTGCTCGATCGACTCCTTCGCGGGCGGCGGCGTGGTTGACCTCGTCGCGGTGCCAGAGCGCCAGGCCGCCTGCAGCGAGGTATCGGCGAGCACTTTGGCAAAGGCCTCCCGCAAGGCGTCACTGAGCACCTCGGCGCAGTTGGCGCCGCTGCGCGCGCGCCCGTAACGATTGGCCGTGCCCACGACGGCGCCCTCGGCCAGCACCGCGCCCGTGCGATCGGTCATCGCGTAAGCGAAGTGCACCTGCGCCGAGTAGGTCGACCCCACGGCCTTGTTGCTCTCGTCGACGCGGAAGCGCGTCAGGCGCAACTGCAGCTGGCGGGGGGCCGTGGATTCGCGCTGCACGCGATGCGCGTCGGCCAGTTGCCTGACCACCTGCTCGACAAACGGCGGCACCTCGATGTCAGACCGAATTGGGAACGGGCGGTCGTCGTCGTCGGTGCCGGCGCCGAGCACGAGCAGATCGGGCGCCTCGCGGCCGTCGGTGACGCGCAGGCCGATCGCCTGCGCGAGCAGGGAGGGCGACAGGGCCACCGCGTTGTCGGCACTACTGCCCTGCGGCGAGAACTTGAGCGCGACGGTCAGCCCGGTTTGCGCCACGGCCGGTCCGGCCGCGAGCACAACGGCGAGCACGGCAACGGCGGGAATCACACGCATCTCAAGTCTCCTGTCAGCCAACCTCTGCACTCTAGACAACTCCCGCCTGCGGCTCAATCATCAACTGCCCTGCGGCTCTGCCGGGGAAGGCGGCAGCAGGGCGCCGAGGGCCGCTGAACTCAGGCTCTGCCGCGCCATCCGCTCCAGCACCCGCGCCAAGGCGTCGAGCACCACCGGGGCACCGGTGGCCGTGCGCGCCGATCGGCCGTCGTGCAGGACGAGAATATCGCCGGCGCCGAGATTCTTTACCAGGCGTGCGGCCACGACGGCCGGATCGCGCGTCACGGTGTCGAAACCGCGCCGCGTCCACGACACGAGCGACAGCGCCTCAGCCGCCAGCACCGCGGCCAGCCACGGGTTGACCATGCCGGCCGGCGCGCGGAAGAAGCGCGGCGGCGCCGCTCCGCTGGTCGTCAACGCCACCTGGGCCCTTCCTACTTCCGCGCGCAGCGCCGCCGAACGCCCGAGCGCGAATCGGGGGTCGTGGGCGTAGGTGTGATTCTCTACGCCGTGACCGGCGGCGCGGATAGCCGCGATGAGGTCGGGGTGCTGCTCGGCCTGTCGGCCGATGCAGAAGAATGTGGCCACGGCGCCGGCCTGCGCGAGCAGGTCGAGCACGCGCGGCGTGACGTCAGGATCGGGGCCGTCGTCGAAGGTGAGTGACAGCCCGCCCGGCGGCGGGGCCGGCAGGCGCGTGATGTTCGGCCCCAACAACGAACTGCGCGGCGCCATCGATGCGGCGGCGATGGCGGCGTGGCTGGCGACGATCGACCCGAGCGCCAGCGGCCACGACTCGGGCGCGGCCGCCAGGGCGATGAGGGCTGCGCCGTGCAGGCCGGCACTCGCGCGGATCAGCGGCGAGTGCTGCCAGAAGCCTGGTCTAGCGCGATCGGAGCGCGTCACGGATCCCTGCCAGCCACTCCGGATCGACCTTGCCGCGCGCCGAATAGACGATCTGCTCGACGACCAGGATGCTGCGCGGCACCTTGTGCTCCGCCAGGTGCGCGCGGCACCAGGCGCTGACCGACTCGTAGGACACGCGTCCGGCCGCGCCGGCCACGACGGCGCAGACGAACTCCTGCGCGCCCGGTGATCCGATGCCGGTGACGACGACGTCGTCGACGCCGCCGAGTGCGCGCACCACTTGCTCGACCTCCCCGGGATCGACCTTCAAGCCGCGCACGTTGATGGCGCGGTTGGCGCGGCCGACGAGCAACAGCTCGCCGTCGCGCATCGTGCCCAGGTCGGCGGTTTCAAACCGCCCCGCCAGCAGGCGTGCATCCGGCGTCGGCACGTAGCCGGCGCAGACCGCGGGCGAGTGCACGACCACGAGACCGGTGCCGTCGGGTTCGCTCGCCAGCGGCGCCAGCGAGAGCTGCACGTCGCGCACCGGCGGGCCCACGGCGCCGCGTTCGGTGGCCTCGCCCGTGCGGTCGTAGCAGATGCCGCCGCACTCACTCGATCCGTAGAAGGTGTGAATCGGCTGGCCGTAGGTGCGACGGAACCGGCTCGCCACCGTCGCTGGCAGCGTGGCGCCGGCCGACACGACCAGGCGCACGGTGTCGGCCCAGGGCGGCGGCTCGTTCATCGCCAGCAGCGCGTGCACGTAGGCCGGCACCGTCGGCACGATCGTTGCGCCGCAGCGCACCGCCGCGTGGAGCGGACCGAAGGGCGTGGCGCTCTCGGGCACGACCAGCGTCAGGCCGCGCACCAGCGCCGACAACGCCAGGGTCGTGAAGCCGTAGGAGTGCGAGAAGGGCACCGCCGCGAGCAGCCGGTCGCCGGTGCGAAAGCCCATGGTCTCGGCGAGCGCCGCTTCGTCGGCCAGCAGCGCGGCCGTTGGCGCCGCCACGCCGCGCGGCGTGCCGCTCGAGCCCGAGGTCAATTTCACGACGGCGATACCGGGCAGGGATGGGGGCACGACGGCGAGCTGGTTGCGCTCGATCGCGAAGTCGGTGGCCGAGCCGGGCCAGCCCGTCGGACATTCGAGCATGGCCACGGCGCCCAGCCTCTCGGCGCTGCGCAGACGCGCTTCTCGCGGCGCATGCGCGTCGAGCAGAAGCACCGCGTGTCCCGCAAGCCGCAGCGCAACGAAGCCAGCGAGAAAAGCTGGACCGTTGGCCGCCGCCAGCGCGACGAGGCGATCTGACTCCGGCACCGCTGCGGCGACCAGCGCGGCCACGGCCGCGGCCAACCGCGACACGTCGCCAAAGCTGCACTCGGCCGAGGGCGACACGAGCAGCGCATCGCTGGACCGGGCACTGGCCCTTCGCAGAAATGCGTCGACGATCGCGTCGTCGCGGCCGGGCCGCGGGCGCCGGCTCGAAATGGCACTCAAGAGCGGTATACTAACTCGCGCTTCGGCGGTGGACCAGTGACCCCACAACCTTGGGATTTCGACGTCGCGGTCATCGGGGCGGGGCCGGGTGGCTCCTCTGCCGCGACCACTCTCGCCCGCCGCGGTCATCGCGTGCTCGTGCTCGATCGCGAGCAGTTTCCGCGCTTCCACATCGGCGAGTCGCAGTTGCCGTGCCTGAACGACGTGCTCGACGAGCTCGGGGTCGCGCCGGCTATTGCCAGCGGCGGCTTCGTGCCCAAGTGGGGTGCCAACTTCACGACCGCCGACGGCAGCGTGGAGCGCTACGCTGACTTCTCTCGCGCCGCCGAGGTGGAACAGCCGCAGAGCTATCAAGTGGAACGACTGAGGTTCGACCACCTGCTGCTGCAACACGCCGTGGCCGCAGGGGCCACGGTGAAACAGGGCTGCCGCGCCGACGACGTGGCCTTCGGCGACGACTGCGTCACACTCACCTATTCCGAGTCCGGTCACGCCTCCACGGTGCGCGTCGGCGGCATCATCGACGCCTCGGGTCGCTTCGGGTTCCTCAGCCGCAGGTTCGGCACGCGCGTGCCCGACCCGGTGCTGCAGAACATCGCGGTACATCGCCAGTACACCGGGGTGCCCCGTGCCGCGGCACGCCGCGCCGGTGACATCCGGATGGTGACGCGGCCGGACCGCGGCTGGTTCTGGTTCATCCCGATCAGCGACACGGTAATGAGCGTGGGCGCGGTGATTCCCAAGACCATCTACAACTCGGCCGCGCGCGGCGCACCCGAAGAAAGCCTCGACGACTTCGTGCGCGAAACTCCAGCCGCGGCCGCCCTGCTGGCGAGCGCCGAGTCAGTCGGTCCGGCGCGATTCGACGCCGACTATTCCTATCTGCACAGCCAGCATGCCGGTGACCGCTTCCTGCTCGTGGGCGATGCGGGCGCGTTTCTCGATCCGATCTTTTCGACCGGGGTGCTGCTGGCGATGCTGGCCGGCATCGAGGCGGCCGAGGCGCTGAGCGGCGGGCTGCGCTCTGGCGATGTGCGGCGCGCCCGCTTCGCGGCGTACGAGGCGCGGGTGGTCAAGCGCTACAAGTACTTCCGTCGGTTTGCCGCCGGCTTCTACGATCCGGCGTTCCGCGATTTGTTCTTCAGCGCCTCGGCCCGCTTCGGGATGTACGAGGCGGTGCTCTCGGTGATTGCCGGCAACTGGCGGCCGAGCCTGACCCTGCGGGTGCGGCTCGCCTGCTTCTTCCTGCTGGTGCGGATCCAGCGGCTGCTGCCGATCGCGGCGCGGCTCGCGGCCGATGCCGACTGGCGTTCGGGCGCCCCCGCCCCAACCACTTCTGCGTCGCAATCGTGATCGCTGATAACCGGACGAGGTCCAACTGACATGGTGAACGAGGTTGAACTCCGCCAGGAACTGAAGGCGTTGATCGTGCAGACCCTGCGCTTCGAGGGTTTGACCACGGACCGCCTGGCCGACGACACGCCGCTCTTCGGCGAGGGGCTCGGCCTCGACTCGGTGGATGCGCTGGAACTGGTTGTGGCGCTCGAGAAGGCCTACGGGATCACGATCCGCAGTCACGAGGTCGACAAGTCGGTGTTCACGTCGGTGGACAGTCTGGGGAAATTCGTGGCCCGCACCCTCGTGGCGGCGAGTCCCGGCCGGCCCGTGAATGCTCAATAGCCCAGTCCCGGGCCAGCGCCGGGTGGTGGTCACGGGCATCGGCGCAGTCACACCGGCAGGCTGGGGCGTCGCGCCCTTCTCCCAGGCCATCTTTTCGGGCCGTACCTCCATCGACGGCTTCTCGCGTTTCGACCACGCGGCTCAGCGCACCCACATCGCCGGCCAGGTGCCGCCGGCGCCAGCCCACCTCCAGCGCGTGCGCGGCTGGCAGCGCTTGTCGAATAGCGACCGCTTCGCCGTCGGCTCGGCACTCGAGGCCAGCGCGCAGGCGGGCCTGTCGTGGCCAATGACCGAGCGCGCCGCCGGCGTGTTCTTCGCGAGCAGCACCGGCGGCCTCTACGAAACCGAGCAGTTCGTGCACACCATGATCGATCCAGAGGCCGACACCGCCGCCCGCGGCCTCCTGGCCTCGTACTCGCTCAGCGCGCCGGCCGAGGCCATTGCCCGGCGCGCGGGTGTGAGGGGCGCGGTCGAAACGGTGTCCTCGGCGTGCGCGGCCAGCGCGCTGGCGATCGAACAGGCGTTACGAGCGATCCGGCGGGGCGAAGTGGAGATGGCATTCACGGGCGGGTCCGATTGCCTCTGCATCACCACCTACGCCGGCTTCAACGCGCTTCGCGCCGTCGACGAGCGGCCCTGTCGGCCATTCCGCGCCGATCGCGCCGGGCTGTCGCTGGGCGAAGGCGCCGCCGTGCTCGTACTCGAGTCCCTGGACCACGCGCTAGCGCGCGGCGCCACGCCGCTGGCCGAACTGATGGGCGCCGGATCCTCGTGTGATGCTGGCCACATGACTGCCCCGAGTCCCGACGGCTCCTGGGCCGCCGAGGCGATGCGGCGAGCGTTGGCCGATGCTGGCCTCGATCGCGCCGAGATCGACTTCCTGAACGCGCACGGCACGGCCACGGCGCTGAACGACGCGGCCGAAGCCGCCGCCATTACTTTGGTCTTCGGCGAGCGGGCGCGGACCCTTCCGGTCGAGGCCACCAAGGGCGTGGTCGGGCACCTGCTCGGCGCCGCAGGCGCTGTCGAGGCAGTCGCCACGATTGTGAGCCTGCGCGCGGCCACACTCCACCCGACGCCCGAGGGCGGACCGATCGACGACGCATTGGGCGTCGACGTGGTCGTCGGCCAGGCTCGTCCGTCCGAGGGCCTGCGCACGGCGCTGTCCGCCAACCTGGGGTTCGGCGGCGCCAACGCCGCGCT
>JBDTWC010000017.1:0-11485 GCA_040006875.1 Acidobacteriota bacterium
CCCGGCCATACAGGAAGGTGTAGGAACCGGCGCCCTTCACGATGTTCTTGATGAGCCCGGGCTGCGTGCCGTACTGATTCGGCGCGCGCGGGTCGAGCAACAGCACGTCGCCCTGAAAGTCGGCATTGCCGTCGGAGTTGCTGTTGCCCTTGCCGTCGTTCCGGTTGTACGACGACAGCAGCTGCCAGCTATTGGCGAAGCGCTTCCGGAACACCAGCTCGACACCCTGGAAGTTACGCTTGCCGCCCTTGAGCGTGCCGATCACGAAGTTCGACCCGGGGTTGGCACTGTAGCCGAAGTAGCCGTAGCCAAGAAACAGTGAGTTGGGCGCATTCGGGTCCCGGGCACGCCGCTGATGCTGGCATAGCCGTCGGGATCGGCGTAGAGGTGCAGGTCGAAGTCCTCGAAGATGTTGCGAGTGCGCCGGTTGAAGTAGGTGGCGTCGAAGCTCATGTTGTTGCCCAGGTCGACGCCGTAGCCGACCTGCAATTCATCGGTGTAGGGCGTTTTGGTATTGGGCGAGAAGAACGCGTCCTGCACGGTCGCACCGCCGCGGGTGCGGTAGGTCACATACTCGCCGAGCGCGTAGACCTGCTCCTGCAGCACCGAGCCGGTGAGCGTGCCGGCGAAGTTGGTCATGTCGTTGCGAATCGGGTCGTAGTAGCGGCCGTATTAGGCCGACACCTTGTGGCGGCTGTCGCCGAGCAGGTCGAACACGGCGCTGGCGCGCGGCGCGAATGCCCAGTCGAAGGTGAAGATTTCGGCGCCCGTGGTGGCGTAGTGCTTCCACTGCTCCGTGCGCACGCCCAGGTTCAGAGTCAGCCGGTTGATGGTCCACTCGTCCTGCGCGAAGAACGACAGGCCGCGCGACTTGGTGTCCTGCGGACCGAGCTCCGACTGGAAGTCGCGGTCGTAGCGGGTGTTGAATGTCAGCGAGGCGCCGAGTTCGGCGGGGGTGATGGTGCCGTCGCCGTTGGTGTCGAACGCGGTGTAGAAGCGCGCCCGGTCGGGCCGGCTGTTGATGGTGCCGATGAGACCGCTGAAGTCGCTGGTGTTGGTCACGTCGAACTGCAGGTTCGACCATCCACCGGCGGCAATCTGCGCCGCGGTGATGTTGGCGCCGTTGTAGTTCGGCGCCAGGTTGTATTGCCCTTCGCTGCCCACATAGACGGTGTCGCGGAAGTTCTTGTGCTCCTCCCAGGAGGCGCCGACCTTCACCGCATGCGGCCCGAACAGGCGCTGCAGCACGGCGCGCACGCAAAGGTTGTCGCGCTGATCGACCAGGTCGCGGCCGAAGCCGCCGCGCTGCTCGTCGGCCAGGGTGCGCACGTCGCTGCCCTGATAGAGGACGTCGATCCGGCTCTTGCGGATCGCCGACAGGTCGGTGACCTCGCCGTTGTGTTTGTTGCCCTGGACCTCGAGCAGCGTGTTGCCCCACACCCGGGTGTAGTTGCCGAGGAAGCGGTTGCCGCCCTGCTCGCGGGCGCGGTCGCGCGCGTTGCTGATATTGCGATCGCGGCGGCCGCTGATCTTGGTCGGGTCGCTGAGGTAGGTGAAGCTGACCAGGTCGTCGGCCGAAATCGCCCAGCTCGCCTTGGCGAACCCCTGGTTCTGGGTGTTGTCGACCGAGCGCAGGAACTGGCTGGTGTCGAGCGCGGCCACGTCGTCCTTCCGGTCGGTGTAGCGGTAGCTGCCGAAGAACCACGCCTTGTCGCGCAGCAGCCGGCCGCCGAAGGTGTAGCCGATGTCCTTGGTCGAGAACTTCTGCGCGGCCCCGTGCTTGTTCTCGGCCACCAGGTCGCTGTTCTGGAAGAAGTAGTTGACCGAGCCGTGGTAGGTGTTGCTGCCCGACTTGGTGATCACGTTCGAGATGAGGCCGGTGGCGCCGACAAACTCGGCCGGAATGCCTGGTCGTCGGGCAGCACGCCCGGGACGAGCTGGAGATAGCTCTGGTAGCTCCGGTCCGTGGGCAGCGACTCGGTGAGCTGCAGCGTGATGTCCTGGCCGGCAATGGCGCTCCTTACGTCGACGACCGGGGTGGCGGCCGTGACCTGCACGACCTCCGTCAGGCCGGCGAGCGCGAGCGTGAAGGTCAGCGATGTGGTCTGGCCCGAGCGCACGAGAATCTGCTGGCGGGTCTGGTCGCTGAAGCCCTGCAGTTGCACCGTGATCACGTACTGGCTCGACGGGGCGAGGGCTTCGAGCGAGACCGTGCCCTCGCCATCGGTGACGCTGGTGCGGCGCGTGATCGTGTCAGCGGCCATCGCCGTCACGGTCACGCCGGGGAGGCGGCCACCGTCAGTGTCCTCGACGGTGACGAGAACGCTGCCGGTATTGGCCACTTGCGCCATGGTCGTGCTGGCCGTGGCTATGGAGAGAAAGAACACAACGACGCTGGCGGTCGTTCGGATTGGCATACACATGCTCCACTGTTGGGAATAGTCAGAGGGTATCGACGTCCGCTTTGAAAACTTCGTGCCAGACGTTGGTACCAGCGGATCGTTTTTGATCCCAATGGCTTGCATGGATGGGCTACCCAAGGGCTGAGCCAGTTTTGTTCCAGATAATTGGAAAGTGACCCACAGGAATGGAAAATTTCCGTGACGAATAGCCAGCGCCACACGACGCTCGTCCCAACCCGATAGCCCGCCGTCCCTGGTCGCACAGGTCGAAGTTGACTTGCGCAGAGCGCCCCACCATCATCGCGGGCAGGATGAAGCGCTGAGATGGCCTACACGCTCTGCCTCTGGGATCCGGCACGTCACGCGCCCATGCCCGTGGACGCTGACGACGCGCTCGCGACCATGGAGCGGCTCAGTGGTCAGAGCGACTCATGGAACCCTCGCTTGGTCGACGCCGGCACGGCCCTGATGGGCCAAGGCGATGGTCGGGTGGCCGCCGACGGCGCGTCGGCGATCGCTTACTGGGGCAGCGATCTCCGGCAAGCGACCATCGACTGCGCCACCGCCGTCTACCGGCTCACGCTGCCCGGTGAGGACGACGACTGCATCGCGCAGATCGGAGCGGTCGTGACCGTGGCCGGCACCTGCGGCTTGGTCGTGGTCGACGACGAGAACGGGATGTGCTTTCTGCCCGACGGCCAGGTCTTCCCCGAGGACATGCGCGAGCTGTGGGCTGCGCAGCTGGCCGACGCGCTTGCCGGGCCCGTGGACCCGGCCACCGTGCCGCCCGACAACCGCACCTTCGCGCAGACGCTCTTCAGCGAGTTGTTCGACGCGATCGGACGCGGCAATCGCCGCATCAGCTGAGCCGCGCCGTCATGCGCCCGCTCGGCCGCTAGAGCAGCGCGCCCTGGCCCTGCTCGAGCGAGAGCAACGCGCGCTTGGTGGGCAGGCCACCACCGTAGCCGACAAGGGCGCCGCTTGCGCCGATCACGCGATGACACGGGATGATGATCGAGATCGGGTTGCGGCCGTTGGCCAGGCCCACCGCGCGCACCGCTTTCCAATCGCCGATCCTGCGCGCCACCTCGCCGTAGCTGACCGTTTCGCCGTAGGGGATGCCCTGCAGCGCGTGCCAGACCTTGCGCTGGAACACCGTACCGCCTGGATCGACGGCCACGTTGAACGACTGCAGCCGGCCGACAAAGTACGCCTTCAGCTGCCTCGTCACGTCGGCAAAGGCGCGCGCCGACTCGGTCCACGCCGGGTTCGGGGCCGCACGTTGGCGGCCCTGCAGGAACCACAGCTCACGCAGCACCGTCTCATCGCCGGCGAGCATCAGCGGTCCGATGGGGCTGTCGAGCACGGTGTATTTCATCGCCCCCGCTCCTGCCGCGCTCACGGCACGCGTTGGAACACGAGCGTGGCCGCCGCGCGACCGCCGCGATCCCGCACCGACAGGCGCAGTGTCTGGCCGTCCAGTTCGACGTAGCGCCACGCGCCCATCTCGACGGCGTCGGGCGTGAGCTGGTCGCTCCCCACGTCGCGATTGAGGCCGGTGTAGTCGAGCACGTCGCCGACCAGCACGGCTTTGGCGGTGAAGGCGGCCACGACGGTCTGCGGCGCCCGCGCCGCCGGCTCGTCGGCGGCCAGCGCGGCGCGCACGGTGAGGTTGGCGAAGCGATCGACGCGCAGGAATCCGGTGACGCGACGCGAGGCGCCATCGGCCATCTGCATCGACACCAGCCGCCACTCGCCTTCAAGGGGCGGCCGCGCCGCAGCCACCGCAGCCGCGGGAGGCTCGATCGCGCGCGGCGCGCGCATCCCCCCGCCCGATCCGCCGCACGACCAGGTGGCGAGCGCCAGCCCGATCGCCGCACCCACCCGCACCAGTGCAGCCGTCATGGTGCAAGCATGCCCTGCCGGCGAGCCGCGCGCAACGGGCGCGTCACTGACCGGCAGGCGAGCGTAGGCGCAGTGTGCCGAGCGGCAAAACCACGAATTCCCCGGCCCGCGGCGCCGCCACGGCGTGCAGATCGAGAATCTCGGCCAGGCCCGCGAGCCGGTCACCGGCGATCGCCAGCACGTCGTCGGGCGGCCCACCGAGGACGTCGGGCGTCGAGTAGCGCGAGATGCGCCGCACCTGGCCTGTCACGAGCGCCTGGCGCAACTCCGGGCGGAGATAGAACACAAACGAGCCCACGCCCTCGTCCACGATCCACACGTGCGACGGCAGCACGCCAGAGTCATTGAAGTGTCGCGCCAGATCCCGCGCCGTCAGGCCCTCGGCCACCAGGGGACGCACCGCCAGGGTGATGGCCACGAGCGCGGCCGCCGTCACGATCAGCAGGCGATCCGGGCCGGTCGTGGTGCCCCGCAGCACGCCGTTGAACGCCGTCCACGCCGCGATCGGCAGCAGCGCAAGCGCGGCGGACAGCAGCGACGGCGTCGCGGGTCCCTGCCACCACAACACGGCCACTCCCACCACGGGGAGGATGGCCAAGACCACTTCGGCCACCCGCATCCACCGCCGTGTTGGCAACCCATCCGCGACGTCGGTGGCAAGGCTGCGGCCAGCGAGCAGAGCCACGGCGGGGAGTGCCGGCAGCAGATACGTGGCCAGCTTCGAACCGGCCAGGCTCAGCAGCACCAGGTCGGCGAGGAACCAACTCCAGAGCAGCCGCTCGGCGTCGCTGGCCGCACCGCGGCGCCGTGGCCAGGCCGCGAGCAGCCACGGCCAGCCGCCCGCGAGCACGATCGGCACGTAGTACCAGAAGGGGCGGCCGGCGTGCCGCTGCGTGTCGTCGGTGACCCCCTGGACGTGCCGCTCCATGAAGAAGTAGTGGAGGTAGCCTGGCGATGCCCGTTCCATCGCCGCGTACCACGGCCACGCGATGGCGGCGCCGATGACGAGTGCGGCCGCGCCGCACAGCACCAGACGCCACGACAGCGCGCGCCTCCACACCAGCCACGTGGCCATGCCGACGCCGACGAGGCCGACGCCAGTGAGCCCCTTGCCGAGCATCGAGAGGCCCAGCGCCACCCCGGCCACCACCGTCCAGCGGGCGAGCGCCGCGCCAGTCGCCGCGGCAGAGGCGCGCCAGAATGCGCCCAGCGCCACGACCACCAGGGGCACCATCACCAGATCGTGCAGCGGCGCCAGCGACACGGCGTAGGGCAAGAGCATGGTGGCGTAGCACAGTGCGGCCCACTGGCCGGCGGCGGTGCCGAACATCGCGGCGCCGAGCCAACCCGTGGCGGCCACGCCGGCAAGCGCCATCAGCGTGCCGGGCAGGCGTACCGCGAACTCGGAAGGACCGAAGGTGGCCAGCGACGCCGCCTCCATCCAGAAATAAAGAATCGGCTTGTCGAGAAACGGCTCGGTCTGCAGCCGTGGCACCGTCCAGTCGCCACGTTCCACCATCTCCATGGCGATGGCGGCGTGCAGACCCTCGTCGTCTTCCATGAGCGGCACGGGTACGGCCAGTGGCAGCAGGTAGGCGGCGAGCACGAGCGCCAGGGCTGTGCGGGGCAGGGGGCTCACGATAGGCAGCTCGGAAGGCTCCCCCACTATAATCGGACCCTCGTCATGGCCGTGACTCTAGGATCGACACGACTGCTGGCTTCGGGCCGACTGGCGGGCCTCACCGTGGGCGTGGTGTCCAACCCCGCTTCGGTGGATCACGACTTCAGCCACGTCGTCGACCGGGTGCGGGCTGCCGAGGGCGTCACCCTCGGCGCCATCTTCGGACCGCAGCACGGCTTCCGCTCCGATCTGCAAGACAACATGATCGAGTCGCCGCACGGCCGCGACGACACCCGGCGCGTGCCTGTCTACTCGCTCTACAGCGAGACGCGCGAGCCGACCGCCGCCATGCTGGCCGGCCTCGACGCGCTGGTCATCGATCTGCAGGACATCGGCGCGCGCATCTACACCTTTGTCTACACGATGGCCAACTGCCTCATCGCCGGCAAGAGGCACGGCGTGCCGGTCGTCGTGTGCGACCGGCCCAATCCGATTGGCGGCATCGAGGTCGAAGGGGAAACGCTGGCCCCTGGCTTCGAGTCGTTCGTGGGCCAGTACGCCCTTCCGATGCGCCACGGCCTGACCATCGGCGAGCTGGCGCGGCTCTTCAACCAGCACTTCGGCATCGGCGCCGAGCTTGAAGTAGTCACGATGGAGGGCTGGCGGCGCGAGTACTTCGCCGATGAGGCGGGCGCGCCGTGGGTCATGCCGTCGCCGAACATGCCGACGCTCGAGACCGCCGTCGTCTATCCCGGCGCGGTGCTGCTCGAAGGCACCACGGCGTCGGAAGGTCGCGGCACGACCCGTCCGTTCGAATTCGTGGGCGCGCCGTGGGTACGGTCGGAGGCGTTTGCCGAGCGGCTGAACGCGCATCAGCTGCCGGGCGTGATCTTCAGGCCGGTCGTGTTCGAACCCACGTTCCAGAAGCACCACCAGGTGACGTGCGGCGGCTGTCAGGTGCACGTCACTGACCGCCGCGCGTTCCGGTCGGTGGTCACCGGGGTGGCGATCATCGAGGAACTGCGACGCGCCGATCCGTCGCGTTTCGCGTGGCGGCCCCCGCCCTACGAATACGAGCACCGCCTGCAGCCGATCGACATCCTGGCCGGCAGCGAGCGTCTCCGCACGCACATCGACGCCGGCGGGTCCGCCGAGTCGATGGCCGAGACGTGGCAGATCGACGAAGCGGCATTCCGTGCGGCCCGAGCGCCCTTCCTCCTGTATGCCTGACGGACCGACCGGGGGGCCGCCGCAGTTCCTGCTCTCGACCGTGGTCGAGGCGCCAGCCGTGCGCGTGATGCAGGCCTTCTTCTCGCACACCGACCTGACCTACTGGTGGCGGGTGGAGCGCTCGGTGACCGTGGCGCGCGCCTCGGGACCGTTTGCCGTGACGTGGCCGGCCACCGACGACCGCGACGACCTGCTCGGTCAGCTCGGCGGCACGCTGCATGGCACGGTGATGGACTGCATGGCCAACCGCGCCGTGTTCGTGGCCGACGTCTATTGGCAGCCGCCACAGGGCGATCCGCTCGGGCCGATGGCGCTCGAGATCACGTTCGAGCCGGTCGACGGCAGCGAGCGCACCAAGGTGTCGGTGCGGCAGAGCGCGTCGGACGACGGCCCGCGCTGGCAGCGCTACTTCGCGCTCACGAAGGTGGGCTGGAGCGATGCGCTGGCCACGCTCAAGGACTATCTCGAGAACGAGTGGCTCTACCGCGTGAAGAGCCTCAAGCAGGCCAAGCCGTGACGCCGCGGCGCCCGAGGCGGGGGCCCCGATGAGCGCCGCCGACGTCGTCGTGATCGGCGGCGGTGTGGTCGGCTCGAGCGCGGCGTGGCGCTTGCGTCACGACGGCTTCACCGGCCGGATCGTGGTCGTGGAGCGCGACGACTCCTACGCGCGCGCGTCGTCGTTCCTGGCCATGGGGGGTATCCGCCAGCAGTTCGGATCGGCCGTGTGTGTGCAGATGGTGCAGCACAGCGTGCGCGTGTGGCGCGAGTTCGACCGCTGCATGGCCACGCCCACGCACGCGCCGCGCGCCTGGTTCCGGCAGCGCGGCTATCTGTTCCTGGCCGACGACACCAACGCCGAGGCCCTGACGGCGCGCGAGGCCGCCCAAGCCGAAGCCGGCGCCGTGCAGCGGCGACTGAGCGTGGACGAAATCCGCGCCCTCGTGCCCGGCCTGATGGTGGACGACCTGCAGTTCGGCTTGTTCGGGGCCAACGACGGCTACGCCAACCCGCGTGAAGTGCTGTTCGGCTTCCGGGCCGCGGCGCGGACGGCCGGCGTCGAGTACGTGAACGACGAGGTCGTCGGCGTGCACGTGCGGGACGGGCGCGCCGTGGGCGTGCAGCTGGCCCGCGCTGGCCGCATCGACGCTCCCGCGATTGTGAACGCTGCCGGCGCGCTCGCCGGCCGAGTGGCGGCGCTCGCCGGTTTGCGCGTGCCGGTCGAACCGGTGCGCCAACTGCTCTTCCGCTGCTCCTTGCCCGGCCCGTGGCCTGCGCGCTTTCCGATGGTGATCGATCCGGGCGGAGTGCATTGGCGTCACGACGACGCCGTCGTGCCCGGCGATCCCGATCGCATCATCCTTGCCTTCACGAAGTGGGACGAGCCGGCCGGCGAGAACCTCAGCTGCGACGACGTGCGTTGGGAATCCGAGTTCTATCCCGCGCTGGTGCGGCGTCTGCCGGCAGCGGTGGACGTGCGCGACGTGCACGGCTGGGCCGGACACTACGAGATGACGCCCGACCACAACCCGGTGCTCGGCGAGCATCCAGCGCTGGGCGGCTTGATTTTCGCCAGCGGTTTCAGCGGCCACGGCCTCATGATGTCGCCGGCTACGGGCTTGGTGGTATCGGAACTCGTGCGCCTGGGCGGCAGCCGCACGTTCGACATCGCGCCGTTTGCCGTCGATCGCTTCGAGCGCGGCGCGTTCGTGCGCGACGGGGCCACGATCTAGGGCTGGGCTTGGTGACTGGGGTTCGGGGACAGCGGAAACGGGAACCGGAAGGGACATGTCAATGCATCATGTGCGCCGTCGCCATTTCGTCGCCACGCTGAGCCTGGCCACGGTCGCGCTCGCCACGCGATCGACCCGTCTGTCGGCGCGGGCGCCCAGACGCATCGTCGTCGTGGGCGGCGGCATCATGGGCGCGTCGATCGCGTATCACCTGGCCAAACGCGGTGCCGAGGTGCATCTGCTCGAGAAGCGCGCGCCCGCCACGGGCGCCACCGCTAACTCGTTTGCGTGGATCAACGCCGGCTCGAAGCGTCCGCGTGGCTACTACGAACTGAACCACCTCGGTATGGCCGGCTGGCGCCGCCTGCAGGCCGAACTCGGTCCGCGCCTCGTGATGCAGTGGGGCGGCACGCTGCAGTGGCAGGCGGAGGCCGGCAGGGCCGAGGCGTTTCGGCGCGCCGTGGCCGCGCAGCAGGCCTGGGGCTACAGCACGCGGCTGGTTGACCTGGCCGAGATGCGCCGTCTGGTGCCGGCCCTCGACCCCGGCCCCGTGTCGGCCAGCAGCTTCTGCGAGGAGGAGGGCACGGTGGATCCGGTCGGCGCGACCACACTGCTACTCGAGGCAGCCACTGCGCACGGAGCGGTGGTGCGCCATCCAGCCACGGCATCGGCGTTCGACTTCGACGGCACGAACGTGCGCGGCGTGCGCGTCGGCAGCGACACGATCGCGGTCGACGCGGTGGTGCTCGCAACCGGCGTCGAGATGCCGGCGCTCGGGAAGATGCTCGGCTTCGACGTGCCGATGGAGGAATCACCCGGGCTCCTCGCGCACACGACGCCGCATGCGCGGCTGCTCGACCGCGTGCTGGTCGGGCCGGGCCTCACCCTGAAGCAGTTGCCCCATGGCGAGATCGTGACCGGTGTGGACTTCGGCGGGTCGCCGTCGCGCGACACCAGTGCGGTCATGGGCCGCAAACTGCTCGACGGCGCCAGCCGGCTGGTGCCGAAGTTGAAGGACACGACGCTCGATCGCGTCACGCTCGGCTTCCGCGTGCTGCCCGCCGACGGCCAGCCGATCATCGGACGCGTCGCCACTCGACCGAACGTGTATCTCGCGGCCATGCACAGCGGCATCACGCTCTCGCCAGCCGTGGGCCAGCTGGCCGCGATCGAATTGCTCGACCAGGTGGAAGTCGAGCTGCTGACGCCGTATCGCCTGGAGCGCTTCGCGAAGTAGCGCCGATTGGAGCGCCCACTGACCAGGGCGAATCAGGCGCGTCGGATTCTCACGAAATTCGCCCCACCGAGGTCCAGATCCGGGCTCACGTTGACGATCACCGCGGTCGGCGACGCGCTGAGCGCGCCGATCGTCCGCAGGTGGTCGAGGACGCGCGCGGCTACCTGGTCGACGTCGCCGTCGATCGCCATGACCAGTGGACAGACGCCCCACCAGAGCGCCAGACGGCGCGCCACTTCGGGCCGGTCGGTCACCGCATAGACCGGCGCCGCCGGACGACCACTGGCCAGCAGGCGCGCGGTACGGCCCTCACGCGTCACGGCCACGATGGCGCCGGCGTGAGCGCGGGTCGCCAGACCGATCGCGGCGTCGGCCAGCGCCGACGAGTGTCCCCACGGACCCTCGTTGAGAAGGCGCGGCACCGCCATCGGCGCGTGCACGCCGTCCGACTCGGCATCGCGGATGATGGCATCGAGCGCTTCGACCGCGCGGACTGGATACCTGCCCACCGCCGTCTCACCCGACAGCATCACGGCACTGGCGCCCATGTCGACGGCGCCCGCCGCGTCGCTCACCTCGGCGCGGGTCGGCCGGGGCTCGTTGATCATCGACTCGAGCACCTGCGTGGCCACGATCACCGGCACGCCGCGGGCCTTGGCCGTGCGCAGGATGTCCTTCTGCACGCGCGGCACGCTCGAAAACGGCACCTCGAGCCCGAGGTCGCCGCGGGCCACCATCACCGCATCGGCGTGGTCGAGGATCTCATCGAGTTTGGCGATCGCCTCGGGCCGTTCGAGCTTGGCCACCAGCGGGATGTCGGCTACGCCGTGGGACACGGCAAGAGCTCGCGCGCTCGTGAGATCACCGGCCGACTGCACGAAGCTCAGGGCCACGAGATCGACGCCGAGGGCGAGGCCGAAGGCCATGTCTTCGGCGTCCTTCAAGGTGAGCGCACCGCTCGGCAGCATCACCGCGGGCGCGTTGATGCCCTTGTGCTCGGACAGCGGACCGCCGTTGACGACTCGGGTCGTGATCGCGATGCCGTCGCTACCCTCGACCGCCAGCTCGATGCGGCCGTCGTCGAGCAGGAGTCGATCGCCCGCCTTCACCGAGCGCGCGAGCTCGGCGTAGCTGGTCGACACGCGCCCGGGTCCGCCAATGAAGTCGCCGGTCGCGACGACCAGCGTGTCGCCTTCGCGCAACTGGAGCGGCTGGCCGCCGGCGAGCAGGCCGGTGCGGATCTTCGGGCCGCTCAGGTCCTGCATGATCGCGACCTGCCGTCCGACCCGGGCGGCGGCGGCGCGCGCGCGTTCGTAGGTGGTGCGATGGGTCTCGTAGGTGCCGTGCGAGAAGTTCAGCC
>JBDTWC010000018.1:0-10968 GCA_040006875.1 Acidobacteriota bacterium
GACATGCCGAAGCGCGGCGAGATGGTGTTCCAGTTGACGATGTTCTTCTGCTCGGCGAACTCGCGCGCGCCGACCCAACGGCCGGCCGCGGCCGACTGCGCCGGGATGGTCATGGTGAAGCGCTCGTAGCGCAGGCCGGGGTTGAGCGTGACCCGGCCGAAGGTCCACGAGTCCTGCAGGTAGATGCCGGTGTTGACGCCCGATTCCCGGTGGCCGCTCTCGTTGTTGATCAGGCGCACCGAGTTGGCCACGCCGTTGTTGAGGATCTGCAGGATGTCACCGCGCGACTGGAACAGCTCTTGCGACCAGCCGGTGCGGACCTGGGCGCCGACCTTCAGGTTGTGCGCGCCGGTGACATACGACATGAAGCCGGCGTAGGTGTACATCCGCGCGGTGTTGATGTCCTGACGCGGCGAGACGCCCTTGAACACCGACTGGATCTGGTCAAACGTGGCCACCGCATCCGCCGCCGCGTCGGGCTGGAACGACAGGTTGTAGTTGACCGGCAGGGTGAAGACCGAGGCCTCGGCCAGCAGCCGGTTCGTGATCGGCGAACTCCACTTGACCTCGCCGATGTAGTTCAATCCGGTCGTCTGCACCACCGACGAGATCGGCTCGTTGATGTTGGCGCTGATCCAGTTGTTGGGGCGGTGGCCGCGGAACTTGATGCTGCGGTCGTAGTGCACGGTCAACTTGTTGCGCTCGCTCACCTGGCCGGTGAGGCGCAGCGTGGCGTCGGTGAGCCGCTGATCGTCGAGCGCCTGCGCGCCCGAAGCCGTGAACGTATTGCCGAGGTAGTTGTTGGCGGACCAGCGCCGCAACGTACTGAAGAACCAGAGCCGGTTCTTGACCACCGGGCCACCCAAGGTGAAGTTGAGGTCGTAGACGGTATCGACGCGGTTCTGCGCGGTGAAGAGGAGCTTGCGCAGGTCGTCGTCGAGGTTGTCGCTCTGCATGCTCTCGCCGGCGCCGGTGGCGAACATGCCGCCGTGGAACTGGTTGCCGCCGTCGCGCGGGATCATGTTGATCTGCACGCCGCCGACCGGGGCTTCGGCCGGCAGCGAGCTGGTCTGGTAGCTGATCTCGTCCATCAGACCGTCGTTGAAGTAGAAGCCGGTCTGGTTGCCGCCGAAGCCGATGTGCTGGATCTGCACGTTGTCGATCATGAACACGTTGTCGTTGTTCGAAGAGCCGTGCACCTGCAGGGTCGGTTGCTGCATCACCTGCGTGCCGCCCACGTCGGGCGTGGCGGTGGTGACGCCGGCGATGAGCTGGCCGACCGCGAACGGATCCTTGCCGCTCGGAATCGCGTCGAGCGTCTCGCGCGTCATCACCGACTGGGCCACCGTGTTGCGCACGTCGACGAGCGGCGCGGCGCCCGACACGGTGATCGTCTCTTCGAGCTGGCCGACCGACAACTCGACGTTGACGGTGGCGGTGAACGAGGCGCCCAGGCGGATGCCCTCGCGCCGCACGGTCTTGAAGCCGGCCAGCGTGAAGGTGACCGTGTAGTCGCCGGGGCGCAGGTCGGTCACCTGGAACTGGCCGTTCGAGCCGCTGACGGCAGTGCGCGTGCCCTCGATGAGCGCTGGGCTCGCCACTTCAATCGTGGCACCGGGTAGAACACCGCCCGAGCTGTCGCGCACCACGCCTGCAATGCCGCTGGAGCTCTGGGCCAGCACGGCCGCCGGCCACCCCGTCATGGTCAGCACCACGAGCAGCACCGCTGCGCCCACTCCCTGTCCGAATCGCGTGTTCGCCATGGTCTCGACCCGTTCTGGATGGAATCAATCCATCTAACAAATGTATCGCTCTAGAGCAATCAATCGAAAAGAGCGTGGATGATGAAGGAAACGGAAACGCGTGTCAACCGCGTACGAGTGCGTCGGCGATGTGATCCGCGCTGCGCAGCGTGAGCGCCGAGAACGTGAGCGTGCCGTTGGTGCACCCGGCCGTCGGCAACGTCGCCGATCCGACCACGAACAGGTTGGGCACGTCGTGCGTGCGGCCGTAGCTGTCGGTCACGCTGGTGCCAGGGTCAATGCCCATGCGGCATCCGCCGGCCGGATGATCCCAGTAGGTGCCGAAGTTGAGCGGACGCATCTGGCCGTTGTCGTGCTTCGCCATGCCCTCGAACACACCTCGGATGTGTTCGACGGTGGCGGCGCGGCGGGCGAGCGAGGCCGCGTCGGGGCGATGCACGATCTTGGGCAGCGCGTCGCCGTAGCCGTTGGTCTTCGTGGCATCGAGCGTGAGCTCGCTCGACTTGTCGGGATGGACTTCGTAGTAGGCGCGGACCCGCGCCGTGGCCCGCGAGGTTCGTGTGCGCCAGTCGGCCATCACCGCATCGCCCAGCAGCAACGTGCCGGCGCCGTCGCGCAGGCGCGGACCCCGGTTCACGCCGCTCTCCCACACCCGCAGGTCATGGCGTACGAATGGCTTGGTGGGATCGGCGCGGAAGAACTGACGCGAGATCAGGCTGTGCTGCTCGTTCATGCCCGGATAGATCTCGGCGTCGAGTTCGATCTGCGTCTGCACGAAGGCATGCCCGGCCATGTATTTGCCGACCAGCCCCGACGAGTTGGCCAGGCCGTTCGGGAAGCGCGACGAAGCCGAGAGCAGCAGCAGGTGCGAGCTCCAGGCGTAGCCGGAGGCGACGATGAACGTCTTGGCGCGATACTCGACCGGATCGTTCGGCCGGTCACGATGCACGCCGTGCGCGACTTCGAGCGCGCCGCCGCCCCCGCCGGTGGCGGTGGACAGCTTCCGCACGAGGGTGCGGTCGTGGAGCGTGATCGCCTTGCTTGCGAGCAGGCGCTTGAACGTGAAGTCGGGCGCGTAGCGCGCCTGCGTCGGACAGACCTCGCAGGTGTTGCAGCGTTTGCAGGCGCCGCGGCCGTCGTAGGGCTCGGTGTTCTTGGCTTGCGGCGTGCCCCCGAACGGGATGCCGCTCTTCTCGCCCCACGCCTTCAGCTGCGTCAGATTCCACGACAGCGGCATGCCCTTCATGGGGTAAGGCTCGGAGCGTACGTCGGCCGCAATCGGGCTGGGATCCCCCGATACACCGAGGCGCCGCTCGGCCTCGCAGTAGTAACGCTCGAGCTCACTCCAGGTGATCGGCCAGTCCACCGCCAATCCGAACATCGACTTGAGTCGGGTGTCTTCCTCGGAGAAGCGATTGGTCACGCCGCCCCAGTGCATGGCCGATCCGCCCACGACCATGGTGCGCGAGATCACGCCCTCGCCGGCCTGGTCGGCGATGAAGTCACCCGGCCACGGGTTCTCGCCGTAGTCGAGCATGCGCTTGCGATTGGCCCAGCGCTGCTCGGCGTCGAAAGCGCGGTCGCCGGCCTCGATGACGATGATCGAGGTGCCCGGCCGCCGTTCCGACAGCCGCCCCGCCAGCAGCGCTGCCGAGATGCCGCCGCCGATGATGCAGACGTCCGACTCGAAGCGCGCCATCACGCACCTCCCTTGGTGCCCGAGAGCACCGGTGGTCGCCGGTCGGAGCCGCTCAGATCGCGGCACGCATCGCGGCCGATGGCGCGGCGGTAGGCCAGGTCGTTGGCGGCGGGGCTGTGGAAATAGTGGCTCATCAGATCAGTGGCCACATGGCCCCCGTTGGGCCGACCCGGCAAGTCCTTGACGCCCGCGGCGGCAATCGCGTCGCTGACCACGCGCTGTTGTTCGACGAGCGCGAGCGTGGCCAGGTCGCCACCCGCGCGCCGATCCAGATCTGCGAGTTCGGCCACGTAGTTGGCGGCCGGCGACGGCGGTGCAATGCGCAGTCCGGTGACGCCGTAACCGTGGTCGCGTTCGGCGCCGGCACGGTAGTCGCGCACCCAGCGCAGGAACTGATCCGCGGCCGCGCGTTGAGCGGCGGCGCCGATTTCTTGCGGCAGCACGGCTCCCGCCAGCGTCACGACGTGTGGCAAATGGGCGTCGTCCAATGGCGCCTGAGCGGCTACGCGGCTGCCGAAGGGACGCCACGCCACAACGGCCAGCGCGGTCTGTAGCATCGTGCGGCGTTGCATCTGGTCTCCGTGGGGGAAGAACCTGAATGCTGGGCCACTCGTGCCTGCCTGTCAAGCGACAAGCGCGCCTCGCCACGCGCGAATCCACTGATGAGTTGCCGTGCTACCTCGGCGCGGGTCTACCAAAAGAACGCGCGCTGCTCGCTGTCGCCTGGCGCACCGCGGGACAGGCCTCGCGGGTGGCTGCGCGCGAGGTCGCGCGACTGGCGGAGAAATGCCATCAACTGCTCGGCGCCACGGAGCCTCGGGAAGCACGTCAACGCCGCGCCGAAGCCGCGCACCGAGCCGAAGGACATCGGCGCGCACTCAGCCCACTCAGTGGCGTCCCAGATGAGCAGCGGGCAGCCGCCTGCATGGAGGAAGCCGGTCAGCAGACGGCCAACGGCCTGGATCGCCACATCGGCGCCGGACATGCCGCCCAGTGGGAACGACACCGCGCCCGAGTCCGACAACACGATGTCGCCGACCGCCGGAGGGGTCTCTCCAGGCTCGATCTGCGCGCACACGGCTTGCACCACGGCCACGCCTTCGACCCACGTCGGCTCGACAAACCGCATCGCATCGACGAGCCGCGTGCGTCCGACCGTCGCGCGGGCGGCGCGCAACTCGCGGAACGTGGCGGAGGCGAAAGGCACCATCGCGCCGGCGGCCGCGACCAACTCACCACGCCGCTCACGATCGGCGGTGGGCACGAGCAGCGGCGAAGGCACACAGCAGTTTAGTGGGTTCGAGCGCCGACGCCGCCGGGGTGTCTGCTCACGCGGGCGCGTGGAGCGACCGGATCGAGGCGAGGCCAGCGCTCGTACCCGAGGCATGCACGACGATCGAACGCTCGGCGTCGCGTCGCGCCGGGTAGAGCGGCGGGCGCGACTGCCAGATCACCAACGTGTCGCTCAGGTCGGGGCCGAAGCCGAGTTCGTCGTCGGCGTAGGGAAGGGTTGCGGCCGACCAGCGTTCGAAGTGCGGCGACAGGTCCACGACCTCGCCGTGCACGGGGTTGTAGTAGAGCAGGAACGCGTGCCGTAGACCGCCGGCCAGTTGGCGCTCCAGGTTGCGGATCAGATCGGCGACGAGATCCCGGTCGAACGGGTGGTACATGAAGAAGGCCACGCGGTCGGTGGGCGCCGTGACCGCCGTGGCGTCGCCGATCTGGATTGCGATCGGCGTGCGCTCGGGATGCCGTGCCGCCACGATCGCGGCGTTGCGCCGCGCCACGCTGGCCAGGTCCGGCGAAAGCTCCACGCCGAGCAGGTGCGAGAACGAGAACTCCGAGGCCACGATCAGCGGCCGGCCCTTGCCGCAGCCGAGATCGACAAACGCATAGCGCTCGCGATCGGGAAGCGAGGCCAGAGCGGTGCGAACGATGCTCGGCTGAGAGCCGCCGTAGGGGAGGGCTCGTTCGCCGCCCGCATCGTGGGACGTGCCGCGCCTGGCGGCAAGCGTGCTCCTGGTTTCGACGCCGTTGGCGTCGTCGTATGGATGGGTGCGGATCCAGCCGATATAGATCCGACGTACGAAGCGCACGCGCCCGAGCACCGCTCTGACGCGATCCGACCAGAGAGCTTCGTAGAGCCTCCGCCGGATCGACTTGCTCGTCACCGCTGGCATGGTAACTCGGCGCAGAGATCGGGCCAAGCCGGGCGGCCATGCTGCGCTACCAACCGGGTCATGCGACGTGTTTTACGTCAGTGGCCCAGCAGAATTTACACGATGCGGCTCGTTCGGAAATGGGTCGCCGGCTGCGAATCGGGCGAATTCACTCCGTCTTCGCTCCAACGGCATCGCGATGAGCGACCAGCTCGGATGTGGCGCGAATCTGGCACAGAGCGACGTGCGTTCGACGGCCCCGCCTGCGTATTTCGCGCGGTCTGCGCGAATCACTCTGTTGTTCCTCCGGCTGTTCCGCGGTGATCTTGATGACTGTACGTGTGTGGCAAATCGAAGCCGCGGCGCTCCGGCGCCTGGCCGGCGTGACGCTGATCCTGTTGGCTGTCGCATCATCGGCATTCGCGCAGACCACGACGGTCACGGCCACGTGGGACCGCAACACCGACAGCGACACCACGGGCTACGTCGTCTACTACGGCACCTCGTCGGGCCACTACCAGTGGACCTACGACGCCGGCAATCAGGTGAGCGCGTCGCTGACTCTGTCGCGCGGCTTCGTCTATTTCATGTCGGTCCGCGCCTACGGCGGCGATCGCAGCCAAGGGCCGAGCTCGAACGAAGCATCGATCGATCTGAACAACGGCGCGCCGACGGTGCAGATCGCCGCCAGCCTGGCCTCGCCGAACTCGGCCGTCGTGAGCTGGCAGACGACCAACGCGGTGAGCGCGTCGATCAACGGCGTGCCGGTGGGTCTCAATGGATCGGCGACGGTCCCGATTTCGGCCACGACCACCTACACGCTCGTGGCCGTCGGTGCCAGCGGCGCTACGGCCACCCAGCAGGTCACGGTCACGATCGACCCGAGCGGCGTGGCGCCGGTGGCGCAGATCTCGGCGGGGCTGGCCGGCGACTTCCTCGCGCAGGTGAGTTGGCAGACGGCCAACGCCGTCAGCGCCACCATCAACGGCAACCCCGTGCCCTTGAGCGGCACGATGATGGTGCCGCTGACCACGGTCAGCGCCTCGTTCGCGCTGGTCGCCACGAGCGCCACGGGCGCAACGGCGACCGGCAGCGCCGCGACGCTCTTGAACCCAGGTCCGGCCGTGGCTACCGTCAGCGCCGTGCCAACTGGTGCCGCCGTGCTCGTCACCTGGCAGACCGCAAACGCCGTCAGCGCCACGCTCAACGGCGTGGCGGTGCCGCTCACTGGCTCGGCCACCGTGCCCCTCTCGACCACGACCACGTTCACGCTCGTGGCCGTCAATGCCGCCGGGGCGCCGACGACGCAGCACGTCACGGCCACGCCCTCAACCGGTGCGCCGGGCACGCCCACAAGGGCTACCGCCTCGGTGAGCGGCTCGCGGATCACCTTGGCCTGGGCCGCCCCGGCCTCGGGCGGCACGCCCGATAACTACCTGCTCTACGTGGGCACGTCGCCCGGAAGCGCCAATGTGCTGAACGGCTATCCCGCTGGCAACGTGCTCTCGGTCGCCGGCGATGTGCCTCCGGGCCGCTACTATGCGGCGCTGCGGGCCGCCAACGGCGCCGGGATGAGCGACGCCTCCGACGTGCTGGCCATCGACGTCGGCGCCAGCCTGCCGGCGCCGGGCGGCTTCGCGGTCGCCTGGCGCGGCGCCACGGCGATGCTGTCGTGGAGTCCGGCGGCGGTCGGCACCGGGCGGCCGAGCTACTACGTGATCGAAGCGGGAACGGCGCCGGGAGCCGTGAACATCGGCACCATCTCGGTGGGCGACGTCACATCGTTCGAGGTCGAGCTGCCACCCGGCACCTACTACGTGCGGCTTCGCGCCGTGACTCCGTCGGGCGCGTCGCTGCCGAGCGCCGAACTCGTGCTCGCGCGCCCGTAGCGGCGCTAGAAGCGCACATCCACCGGCAGGTACGACGACATCCCGGCCCGCGTCTCGATCACTTCGCCTGCGTCGAGACACAGATCTTCGCGGAAGCGCGCGGCAATTATCGTGACGCCCATCGGCAGGCCATCGACCACACCGGTCGGCACGGCCAGCGCCGGCACGCCCAGCACCGGCACCGCGGTGAGCGTGGCGCACTCGCGCCACATCTGCCTGGTGCGGGCTACGCTCTCCACGTCGAAGCCGCGCGTGTAGACCGGCTGCGTGCACACCGGCGCCAGCACCAGCGGCACACGCTCGAAGAAGAGCTGCCACTCGCGCACCACGCGGGCCCGTTCGGCCAGGGCCTTCATGTAGGGGATGGCGTCGCTGGCTGGATGCGCGTCGAGCATCAGGCGCATGGCCAGCTGGATGCCCAGGTCGCCGTGCTGCTCGATTAGCGGCCACAGGAACACGCGGATCTCCGGGACCTGCAGCGCGAACCACAGCTCCATGGCCCGCGTGAAGCCCGGCGTCGGCTCATTGACGATCTCGTAACCGGCGTCGGCCAGCCACGCCGCCGCCCGAGCCAGCGCCGACGTCACGGAGGGATGCAGCGGCTCGCCGCCCAGCGCCTCGGGCTCGGTCACAACCGCCACCCGCAGCGGCCGCGGCAGCGGCGGGCCGTCGAGCGGCGTGTCGATCCACCACGGGTCACGTCGGTCGCACGCGGCCATCGCCGTCAACGCCAGACGGACGTCGCGAACGGTGCGCGCCAGCGGGCCCTGCACCGACATGAGCTGCGTCGACAGCGAGCGCTCGGCGGTGGCCGTGGCATTGAAGGCCGGCACGCGGCCGAACGATGGCCGCAGCCCCACGAGTCCGCAGGCGTAGGCGGGGTAGCGGATCGATCCGGCGATGTCGTTGCCGTGCGCGATCGGCGTGATGCCGGCGGCCACCGACGACGCGGCGCCACCGCTCGAACCGCCTGGCGTATGCGTGCCCGACCACGGACTGTAGGTGAGGCCTCGCAGATCGTTCTCGGTGTCGAGACGAAAGCTGAAGCCCGGGGTGTTGGTCCGGCCCAGGATGATGGCGCCGGCGGCCGCGAGGTTGGCCACGACCGGACTGTCGTCGTTTGCCACCAGATCGCGAAACGCCACCACGCCGTTGGTGGTCGCGCAGCCCGCCTGGTCGATGTTCTCCTTGATGCTCACGGGCACGCCGTGCAGCGGACCCAGTGCGTCCCCTCGAGCCACGGCGGCGTCGGCCCGGTCAGCCGCCGCGCGCGCGTCACTCGCCCGGATCACCGTGACGGCATTGAGGCGCGGATTCACCTCCTCCAGCCGCGCCAGACACGCCTCCACGGTCTCGCGCGACGACACCTCGTGCCGGGCGATGGCCCGTGCCATATGGGTCGCGTCCCAACGCCAGATGTCATCAGTCATAGCCGCCTACGGCGCGCCCTGAGGCGCGCGTTCCAGATCCTGACGCAGCATCGTGATGTCGCCTTCTTCATGAGCGCGGGGGCCGGTTCATGGTGCGCAGCGGCGACTTCCACTTCCACGCCAGGCGTGCGAGCTGGCCGACGCCAAGGCTGATGGCGTAGGCGCCGTAGGCCAGGCCGGCGCCGGTCATCGGCCACAGCGTCCAGAACATCCGCGCCGGGAATCCCTCACGAATGCCGTAGTTGGCGGCGAAGACGGCCAGCCCGCCGAACATCGCACCCGACATCAGATAGGTGGCGGCCATGCCGCCTTCGCCCACCAGGCGCCACAGGCTCGACGAGAACACCGCTGGTGCGCCGGTATCGATGGCCACGGCGGCCGTGGGCTCTGGAGTGAACGGCACGAGATCGACCCCAAGCGACGGCGCGTCGAGAGCGAGCGTGGCCACGATGCCGCGCGGTAGGTCCACCAGTCCGGTCAGCCACGCGGTGTAGGTGCGCAGCCATTCATCGAGCGGCTGCACGATGCGCCACGCCGGACAGCGCCAGCTCATGCCCTCGAACGCCACCAGCAGATGCTCGCCACGGAAGGCGCAGGCGAAGCCGCGCGCGTGGGCCAGCGTGTCGAGCGCGAGGAGCTTTTCCAGCATCGCCGGGGTGAGGATCACGCGGCCACCCACCTGATCGTCGCCGTAGACCTCGAAGCGCTGCTCGAACTGCGGATCTTCGAGCGCGATCGGCTCCATCCCGCCGCCGCTGCCGGCGCGGGCCAGGAGGTTGCCGACCACGCCGCGATCGCGCGTCACCACCGTCAATCCGGTACGTGGCCGGATCAGGCGGAAGCTGGCCAGCACGCCGCCGAACATCCGGTACTGCTTGGCGTCGAGCAGGGCCAGCTCGGCGAGCGCGAACGGCACGCCATCGGCGCTGCCGGTGAGCACGTGTTGCACGGTGGCCGACTCGAAGCGCTCGACCAGGCCGCAGTCGCGGAACGCACCGAGCACGAACGCTGCGGACGACAAGGCGGCCTGGGCGTCGCCGCCGGCCTGCTCGCCGTCGATGTGGCGGATGTCGGCCCGGCCGGCCACGGCCGCAGCGACCATGCGGCGGCGCATGAAGCCCTGCCACGCGCGCACGATCCACGGTGCGGCAATTGCGCCCACGATGGCCGCCATCAGGAACATGCCGGCGATGGTCTGCGCCCGTTCGCTGGGGCCGTCGATGGCCATCCCGATCGGGAACGCCACGAGCGCCACGATCAGGCTCCCCACCGCGCCGCGCAGGGCCAGGCGGCGGCGGCGTTCGAGGAAGGCGAGGTCGAGCGCGACGGCCTCGGGCACCGGCTAGTCGCGGAGCGCGAACGTCGACAGCGAGTTGCCGGCGATGACCGACACGTACTGCTTGCCGTCGACCATGAAGGTGATCGGGGCCATCACGATTTGACCGCCCAGGCTGGCCCGCCACAGCACCGCACCGGTTCTGGCGTCGAGGGCCATGAAGTGCCCCTCGCGGCCGCCGGTAAAGAGCAGATCGGTGGCGGTCGTCATCATGCCGGCGTCGCTGACGTCGAACTGCTTCATGGTCCACTTCGCCTTGCCGGTGGCCGGATCCATCGCCACGACGCTGCCGTTGCCGACTTCGTCGGTCCAGTTGTTGATCGGGCCGCGCCGGCCGATCCCGATGGTGGGCGCGCCCGGCGCTGGCGCCACCACGGTGAAGCCGCCGCCGTAGAACAGCTGACCGGCTTTGTACTCCGACTCCTCGGGCCGATACACGGTGCCGTAGTTCTCCCACGCCGAGAAGTAGAACAGGCCGGTGCGCGGGCTGAACGCCGGCAGGTACCAGTTGGTCCCGCCCTGGTTACCGGGATAGGTCGGCTGGCCGGGGGGATGCGGCGTCTGGATCGGACGGCCGCGTGCGTCGAGGCCGCTCGCCCAGTTGACCTTCACAAACGGCGTGCCGGCCAGGAACTTGCCGGTCACGCGGTCGAGCACGTAGAAGAAGCCGTTGCGATTGGCCCACAGCATCA
>JBDTWC010000019.1:0-10936 GCA_040006875.1 Acidobacteriota bacterium
AGCCCGGCGCCGAAGAGCAGCAGGAAGCTGAGCGCGACCTGCGCGGCCACCAGGCTCTTGCGCAGGAACAGCGAACCGCTCGATCCCGCCACGGCGCCGACCGTGTCCTTGAGCGTGCTCCAGGTGTCGGGTCGGCTGGCGCGCAGCGCCGGCAGCAGGCCGAACACCACGCCGGTGATCAAGGTGAGCGTGAACGTGAAGGCGAGGATGCGCACGTCAGGGGCCGAGGTGACCAGCAGCGGTGCGCCTTCGCCCGGGATGTAGGCAAGCAGCAGGCGCGTCATCCCCGACGCCAGCAGCAGCCCCAAGCCGCCACCCGTGAACGCGAGCAACAGGCTTTCGGTCAGCAACTGACGCACCAGCTGCTGCCTCGTGGCGCCGAGCGACAGCCGTACCGCAATCTCGCGCTGACGCATGAAGCCGCGGGCGATGAGCAGATTGGCGACGTTGGCGCAGGCGATGAGCAGCACCAGGCCGACCATGCACATGAGCACCAGCAGCGGCGTCGAGAAGTCGTTGCGCAGCGCCGAGTAGCCCATCGCCGCCGGGGCGACGGTGAGGGTGCCCTTCATGAACTGCTCGCGGATGTAGGGCGTGAAGTCTTTCGCGCCCGGCAGGGTCATCTCGTGCTGGCGGATCTGGAGGAAGAGCCCCTGCAAGGGTCCCTGGGCCGAGGCGACGGTCTGCCCCGGCTTCAGGCGCGCGAACAGTTGCACCCAGCGCGTGCGCTCGTCGTCCATCTTCACCCACACCCATTCGGGAACGACGACGGGCTTCATCAGGATCGGGACGCGGATCTGCGGCGAGCGCGTGGGGTCAAGGCCGGCGAAACCGGCGGCCGACACGCCGACGATGGTCATCGGGTAGTTGTTGACCAGGATCTTCTTGCCCAGGACCGACGGATCGCGCGAGAAGCGCCGCACCCAGTAGTCGTAGCTGAGCACCACGACGGGATGGCCCTGATAGACGCGGTCGTCTTCCTGCGAGCTGAAGACGCGGCCGAGGGCCGGCGGCACGCCGAGCATCGAGAAGTAGTTGCCCGACACCATCTCGGCGACCAGCCGCTCGGTCTGGCCATCGACCGACACCGAGGTGTCGATGGCACGCCGCGCCAGCACCTCGGCCAGGGGCTCGGCCCGCTGCTGCAACTCGCGATACATCGGATACGAGTGCATGCGCGGGCCCATGTTGCTGCCTGCATGCGGCCCCTGCTGATACAGCATCACCAGCTCGTCGGGCGCGCGGACGGGCAGCTTGCGCAGCAGGATCTGGTCGATCAGGGTGTAGATGGCGGTGTTGGCGCCGATGCCCAGAGCCAGGGAACACACGGCGACGACGGCGAACAGGGGACTACGCCTCAGACCGCGAAGGGCGAGACGGAGGTCGTGGGTGGGCAGCGTCATCGGCCACATAGACGGCGCCAGCGGCCAGAGGGTTGGATCTCTGACCGCCGGCGCCCGGCCGGCTCGGCCTAGGTGAGGTTGACGGGATAGCCGAATTCCACGTTCGTGAAGCTCTGGCCGCCGACGACGAGGCCTTTCACGACCCCGGTGAAGGCCGTGACGCCCTTCAGCCCGGCCTGGGTGCCGCCGAACTGCGACGAGTTGCCCACGGTGTCGCCGGTGAGGCCGTTGGCGGTGGAGGCCAGGGACACCGCCACCTTCTTGCCGCCGGGCACCGTGACCTCGACTTCAATCGACTTGGCGGGGATGCGCGTGGTGGCGGTGGCGCCGGCGTTCAGCACATAGGCCGTCAGCATGCCGCTCGACGGGTCGTGCACGAACTCGAGGCACGCCGCGGTGCCGAACTTCACCACCGTGCCGCCGTGCGGCGCGGTCGGCGCGGCCGGGGCTTCGGTCGTGCTGGGCGCCATGCCGCCGGCTTCCTCGGGCGACATCTCTTGCGCCACGGTGGGCGTGATCTTCTCGGCGGTGGCGGCGGGAGCTGCGGGCTGGGCGCCACCACCGCACGCGGCGGTCAAAGCGGCGGCCATCACGAGCGGGGCGGCCTTCAAGGCAAAGCGATTGCGTGTCACGTTCTCGTCCTCCGGATACGCCGCGCACGGCGATCGAACGCTGCGTCCGACAGCGTCGATCTTAGCGTGGGTTCTGCCTCGTGCAGCGCCCGCCGGCCGGGGCGCTGGCGCTGGTAGACTCCGCGCATGCGATCCCTGCGACTCGCTCTCGCGGCGCTCGGGCTGGCCGCTCTATGCCTCGTGCCCGCCTCGGCCGTCACCTCCCTGCCCTCGGCCGATGGTCAATTCTGGGACATCCAGGACACGTCGCCCTGGGCGCAGGACAGCGGCGGCATCGCTACCGGCGGCCGCGCCAACCCGTTCAACGGCTTCGGTTACCTGAAGCTGCGGGTGCGCCACGCTAGCGACGCAGCCGCGCCGCCGACCGTGACCAATCAGTACCTGCGCGGCTTCGGCCTGGCCCGCGACGGCGAGCGCTTCGACAGCATCACGCCGGTGCTGCACGACGGCGTGGTGGTGGCGCGCGCGCTGTTTGCGCCGAAGGACACCGACTACCTGCGCTACTACGACAGCTTCACCAACACCGCCACCGACCCGCGCGTCATCGACGTGGCCTGGGGCGGCGCCACTGGCGTCTACGAAGACGGCGGACGCGTGGCCGTGGCGGCGACATCGAGCGGCGATCGCGTCATCGACGGCAACGACTCGTTCGTCACCGTGATGCAGAACGCCCACGCCACCGCCGACCCCCGTCAGGGGCCGTCGGGCCACGGCCCGTCGGCGCACGTGCTCGGCAATGCACCGCGGCTGGCGTTCGCGCGCGCCGGCGACATGTACGGCGATCCGTTCACCGCGCCGTATCCCGGCTTCGATCCCGCCCACGTAGGCTACGTCTTCACGCTCACCTTGCGTCCGAACCAGACCGCGGCGCTCGTGACCTTCGTCGTCAAGGGCCTGAGCGAGGTCTACGACCCGCGCGGCGGCTTCCCGATCGCGCGCCGGGACGCGCTCCTGGGCACGTGGAGCGGGCCGGAGTACACCGGGGCCGATAAGCACGTGCCGCCCGCCGGCAGTCAGATTGCGCGCGTCACGGCCGAAGCGCAGCGCCTGGTGGCAGCGCCCGATCTGCGCGGCCTCACCCTGCGCCAGCGCCTCGCTGTCGTCAACTGGTCCGCGGCCACCCTGTTCAGCGGCGCGCCGCCGTCACTGCCGGCCTTCAGCGTGTTCGAGAAGACGGTCACCGATCTGGCCGACGCGATGGCCGGCGGCACCGTGACGAGCGAGGACATCGTGCGCGACTACCTGACGCGCGCCACCGTCTTCGACCGGAATGGCCCGACGTTCCGCGCCATCCTGGCCCTCAACCCGCGCGCCATTGCCGATGCGCGCGCCCGCGACCTCGAGCGGGCCACGGGGCGCACGCGCGGGCCGTACCACGGCGTGCCGATCGTGCTGAAGGACAACATCGACACCGCGGAGCTGCCGACGACCGGCGGCGCCTGGGCGCTCGCCGATCACCATCCCCGTCTCGATTCGCACGTGGCCGCGGGCATGAAGGCGGGTGGCGCCGTGATCCTCGGCAAGGCCAACCTCGACGAGTTTCCGTTCGGCGACTTCGGGATAAGCTCCGTGGGCGGCACCGTGGGCAACGCCTACGACCCGTCGCTCAGCACCTCGGGCTCGAGCGGCGGCAGCGCCACCGCAGTGGCCACCAGTCTCGCGGCGCTCGGCTTCGGCACCGACACCTGCAACTCGCTCTCGAACCCGAGCGGCTTTGCCTCACTGGCCACGATCCGCGCCACCCGCGGCGCCATGAGCCGCGCCGGCGTCATACCGCTCAACACCTTCAACGACACCGTCGGGCCGATGGGCAAGACGGTGCGTGACATCGCACTCGCCCTCGATCTGGTGATGGGCGTGGATCCGGAAGACGCGGTGACGGCCGACGCCGCCGCGCACGCCGGTCCGTCGTTTGCCGCCGGGCTCGGCCTGGCCACGCTGAAGGGCGCGCGCATCGGCGTCTTCCGGCAGCGCTTCGTGAGCATCACCGGCGAACGCGAGGTGGTCGAGACCATGGATCGCGTGGGGCGCGAGCTTACGGCCGCCGGGGCGATCGTGGTCGACGTGGCCATTCCCGACTACGACGCGAAATACGGCGCGGTACGAGGGAGCGCACCTGGATCGCTCAAGGCGGGGTGGGAGGCGTACTTGTCGCGCGGCGCGCGTCCCGGCGACCACGTGCTGACGATTCCCGAGCTCATCGCCTCGGGCAAGCTGTCGCCGGTGGGTCAGCGGCGTCTGGAAGGCGCCCTGGCGCCCACGCCAAGCGGAGCCGAGCTGCAGGCCGCGAGCGAACGGTTCTACGCCGGTCGCCTGCGCTTCCGCGCGCTGCTCGTGGCCGCCATGGACGCCGAGCGCCTCGACGCGATGCTCTATCCCGCCAACCAGGCGCGTCCCGCCACGCACGAAGGCGGAGCGGAACGCTACGGGTCGGAACCGGGCACGTGCGAAGAGAGCGCCGCCACGGGACTGCCCCAGGTCACGGTGCCGGCCGGCTACCTCGGCGACCGCTACCCGGTCGGCGTGTCGTTTCTCGGCCGGATGTGGGACGACCGCAAGATGCTGGGACTCGCCTACGCCTACGAGCAGGCGACCAAGCACCGGCGCCCCCCCTCGACGGTCCGTTAGAATTCTATCCGGTAGTCAAGCTTATGTATTTCAAATAAACAATAAGCTTGACTTAGATCTAGCCGAGCCAATAGGCTTCCGATAAGCCTATGTCGACACAACGCACCGGCGCTCAAATCCTGTGGGAATCCCTGGTCCGCGAAGGGGTCACCTGTGTCTTCGGCTATCCGGGCGGCGCCATCCTGCCCGCCTACGACGCCATGCTCGACTACCCGATCCGGCACGTGCTGGTCCGGCACGAGCAGGGAGCGGCCCACATGGCCGACGGCTATGCCCGAGCCACGGGCAACGTCGGCGTGGCCATCGCCACCTCGGGCCCCGGCGCCACCAACCTGGTGACCGGCATCGCCACGGCGATGATGGACTCGTCGCCGATCGTCTGCATCACCGGTCAGGTGGGCAGCAAGCTGATTGGCTCGGACGCATTCCAGGAATGCGACATCACCGGCATCACCCTGCCGATCACCAAGCACAACTACCTGCTGACGCGGCCCGAGGATGTGGCCGCCACCGTGCGCGAGGCCTTCCACGTGGCCCGCTCGGGCCGGCCCGGACCGGTGCTGATCGACATGACCAAGGACTGCCAGCAGAAGTCGTGCGAGTTCACCTGGCCCGAGGCCGCCGTGGCGCAGAGTGGCCGGCCGAATCTTGCGCCGAGAGACGCCGATCTCGAGGCGGCCATCGCGCTCATCCACGCGGCCAAGCGCCCGGTGATTCTCGCCGGCAACGGCATCATCGGCGCGGGCGCCAGCGAGGTCGTGCGGCAATTCGCCGAGCACACCGACATCCCGATCGCCATGACCTTGCTCGGCATCGGCGGCGTGCCGGCCAGCCATCCGCTCAACCTGGGCATGATGGGCATGCACGGCGAGGCGTGGGTCAATCAGGCCATCCAGGAAGCCGACCTGCTCGTGGCGCTCGGCATGCGCTTCGACGACCGCGTCACCGGCAACGTCAAGACCTACGCCCTCAACGCCAAGAAGATCCACGTCGAGATCGACCGTTCCGAGATCAACAAGAACATCAAGGTCGACGTGGGACTGGTCGGCGACGTGGGCCAGATCGTGGCGGCGCTGCTGCCGCGGGTGGCCACGGGCAATCACGCGGACTGGCGCGCGCACATCGATGCCGGCAAGGGCGACGCCGCGGTGCGCGACATCCAGAACCTGCCCGACAGCGGCCATCTCTACGCCGCGCACGTCATCCACGACCTGTGGCGCGAAACCGGCGGCCAGGCCGTGGTCGTGACCGACGTGGGCCAGCACCAGATGTGGGAAGCGCAGTACTACCATCACGACACGCCGCGCTCGCTCATCACCTCGGGCGGCCTGGGCACGATGGGCTTCGCCCTGCCGGCCGCGATTGGCGCCAAGGTGGCACGCCCCGACGCCGAGGTCTGGGTGGTGGTCGGTGATGGCGGCTTCCAGATGACGATGTGCGAACTGGCGACCATCGCCCAGGAGGGCATCGACATCAAGGTGGCCATCATCAACAACGGCTACCTGGGCATGGTGCGCCAATGGCAGGAGTTCTTCTACGAACGCCGCTATGCCGCCACGCCGCTCACGAGCCCCGACTTCGTGAAGCTGGCCGAGGCCTTCGGCCTCACCGCCGCTCGCGTCGCCGATCGGGCCAGCGTGATTCCCGCCGTGCAGGCCGCCCGCGCCCACAAGGGTACGGTGGTCATCGACTTCCGCGTCGAGCAGGAAGACACCGTGTATCCGATGGTGCCCGCGGGCGCCGACCTGCACAACATGATTCGCCGGCCCTCGGTGCTGGCCGAAACGGGAGCCGACCAATGATCACGTTCGTGGTGCAGGTCGAGAACAAGCCCGGCGTGCTGACGCGCGTGGCGTCGCTCTTCCGCCGCCGAGCCTACAACATCGAATCGCTCACCGTCGGTCACACCGAAACGGCCGGCGTGTCGCGCATGACCGTCGTGGTCGACACCAACGCCGAGGGCGCGCATCACGTCGAGGCGCATCTCTACAAGCTGGTCAACGTGCTGCGCGTCGACAACGTCACGGCGCGGCCCAACGTTATTCGCGAGCTGGCCCTCATCAAGGTCTCGACGACCGCACGCACGCGGCCCGAGATCTTTCAACTTGCCGACGTGTTCCGGGCGCGCATCATCGACGTGTCGAACGATTCGCTGGTGCTCGAACTCACGGGCGGGTCGGCCAAGCTCGACCGGCTGCTCGAAGTGCTCGAGCCCTACGGCGTGCTCGAGATGGCGCGCACGGGGTTGCTGGCCATGGCGCGGGGCGAAGGCGCCGCACCCGCGGCCGGCGAACTCACCCCGACTCGCAGCGAAGACACTCACCCAGACATCGCCTATTCGGTCTAGGGACGCACCCCGGCCGATCGGTTGATCTCGGGGTCGATTGCCTGGATCCATCGATCGTCCGATCGATCCAGATCGCCACCACACCCACTCACCAGATCAAGAGCTGACAGGGAACTCCATGGCCACAATCTTCTACGACAACGACGCCGACCTGGCGCCCATCCGCGCCCGCAAGGTCGCCATCATCGGTTACGGGTCGCAGGGCCACGCGCACGCGCTGAACCTGCGCGACAGCGGCGTCGATGTGCGCGTCGGTCTGCACGCCGGCAGCGCGTCGGCCGCCAAGGCGCGCGCCGCTGGTCTGCGCGTCACGTCGATTGGCGACGCCGCCGCCGAGGCCGACGTCGTCATGATGCTCATTCCCGACACGAACCAGGGCGAGGTCTACCGCCGCGACATCGCCGCGCACATGACCCCCGGCAAGATGCTGATGTTCGCGCACGGCTTCAACATCCGCTTCGGCGGCGTCACCCCGTCGCCGCAGTTGGACGTCACCATGGTGGCGCCGAAGTCACCGGGCCACCGCGTGCGTGAGCTCTACGAAGAGGGCGCCGGCACGCCCGCGCTCTTCGCCGTGCATCAGGACCCTTCGGGGCAGGCTCGGGCGCTCACGCTCTCCTACGCCAAGGCGCTTGGCGTGACCCGCGCCGGCGTGCTCGAAACCACCTTCTCGGAGGAGACCGAAACCGATCTCTTCGGCGAGCAGTCGGTGCTGTGCGGCGGCGTGAGCGCGCTCGTGAAGGCCGCGTTCGAGACCCTGGTCGAGGCCGGCTACCAGCCCGAAGTGGCCTACTTCGAGTGCATGCACGAGCTGAAGCTGATCGTCGACCTGATGTACCGCGGCGGCCTCAACTACATGCGCTATTCGGTGTCGGATACGGCCGAGCACGGCGACTACACCGGAGGGCCGCGCATCGTCACCGACGAAACCCGGGCCGAGATGCGGCGGATGCTCGCCGACATCCAGAGCGGCGCCTACGCCAAGCTGTGGATGGACGAACACGCCGCCGGCCGCCCGACCTTCACCGCCACGCGCCAGGCCGAACAGCGCCACCCGATCGAGCAGGTCGGCGCCGAGCTGCGCGCGATGATGCCGTTCCTGAACCCGGTGACGGTGAAGCCGGAAGAGCAGCGCCAGCCGGTGGCGCAGTCCTCGTAGCACGCTGGTCGAACGGCTACGCGCGCGGCCGCACGTAGCGGTAGCCGTCCACCACGTCCACCGCCACGGGCCGCCCGAAGAGCGCGCCGAGCTGCGGCTCGGTGAGGATGGCCGCGGGCGTGCCGTCGGCCGCCACCGCGCCGTGCTGCAGTAGCAGCAGCCGCTCGATCTCGGGCACGATTTCCTCGGTGTGATGGGTGACCAGCACGAGCGTGGTGCCGGTACGGGCCGCGCGTCGCGCGTGCTCCATGAACTCGTGCCGGGCGGCCAGGTCGAGCCCGGTGGTCGGCTCGTCGAGCACCAGTACCTGCGGCGCGGTGACGAGCACGCGCGCCAGCATCACGCGCCGCGCTTCCCCGCCAGACATCTCGTGCAGATAGCGGGTCGCGAGCTGGCTGGCGCCGACGAGCGCCAGCGTGTCTTCGGTGCGGGCGCGCATCTCGGCCGTGACCACACCGTAGCGCAGCACCCCCTGTGAGGCGAAAAAGGCGGACAGCACGGCGTCAAAGGCGGTGATGCGCCCCTCGCTGTTACCGGCCACGAAGCGCTGATGCAGCGACGCCGACACGATGCCGAGGCGCGAGCGCAGCGTGGTCACGTCCCAGCGCGCGTCCCCGAACACGCGCACCGGCGGCGTGCCGTCGTCGTGCACCAGGGCGCGCTCGTGCTGGGTCAGCAGGCCGACCAGCATCGACTTGCCGGCGCCGTTGGGGCCGAGAATCGCGGTGTGCTCACCCTCGCGAATGGTGAGCGTTAGGCGATCGAGCACCACCTGCCCGTCTTTCACGACGGTGGCATCGGTCAGTTCGAGGAGCGGCGCACCCAGCACGGCGCATGATCGCACACTCGCCCTGAGACGTCTCTATTGCCTACACCGTAGTCGAGGAACGCACCGGACGGCCGGTGGCCCGGGGCGCCCTCTACACCGCCCTCGAGCGGCTCGAAGCCAAGGGGTGCCTGAGTTCGCACATGGGCGATCCGACCGCCGAACGCGGCGGCAAGGCCCGGCGTTACTTCAGCGTCACGCCGCTCGGCGTCGCCGGCGACGTGCTGCAGGATGCGATGCGTCAGGCCGTGACCACCGCCGATCCCGACCAGCCGATCGAGATGCTGGCGACCATGGAACAGGTCATTCGCACCAAGGTGACCGGCATCAGCTTTTTCGCCACGGTGCTCGTGCTTGCGGTCGTGACCATGGCGGCCGGCTTCCTGCCAGCCCGACGCGGATCGCGCCAGGATCCGTGGGTGGCACTGCGCTCGGACCGAAGGGCCTCGTCCGGACGTGGGCGCAGCCTTCCGGCGGGCCTGGCGCGAGGTGCGCGCCGGCCGTCAGTCAGGATACGCTTGACGCCATATGAACACGTCGAGACCCGCCCGGCAGACCGCTTCCCTACGTTCGACTGCCCTGTTGGGCGCAGTGACGCTCGCCGCCCTGTCGGCAGCCTGCAGCGGAAAGACCGCCGCCCCCGCCGCACCCTCGGCCACCGCCTGGGCCGTCGTCGATGGCCGTGAGATCAGCGGCGACGACGTCGAGAAGGCCTACCGGCGCGTGTCGCAGGGCCAGACGCCGGGCTCTGACGAAGAGTTGTTGAGCGCCAAGCTGGCGGTGTTGAACGAGCTCATCGTGCAGGACATCCTGCTCGCGAAGGCCAGGGCCTTGAAGCTCGAAGTGCCCGACAGCGAGCTCGACGCGGCCTTCAACGAAGGGAAGAAGAACATCCCCGACGACGCTTTCCAGCAGGAACTGGCCAAGCGCAAGCTCAGCGCCGCCGACATGCGCGACGGCATCAAGCGCGAGTTGCTCTCGCAGAAGCTCATCGACCAGGAGGTCACGGCCAAGATCAGCGTGACCGAGCAAGAGGTCAAGGAGTTCTTCGAGGCGCACAAGGCGCAGTTCAATGTGCCCGAGACCTCGTACCACGTCGCCCAGATCGTGGTGACGCCGGTGCGCGACCCGCAGATCAACAACCGCTCGGGCGACGACGCGACCACGCCGGAGATGGCGGCGCAGAAGGCGCAGATGCTGATGGCGCGCTTGAAGTCGGGGGCGCAGTTTGCGGAGCTGGCGCGCGACTTCTCCGAGGACCCGCAGTCGGCGCCGCGCGGCGGCGATCTGGGCCTGGTGCCCTTGTCGGCCCTCAATCAGGCCCCGCCTCTGCTGCGTGACGCGGTGCTCAAGTCGGCGCCCGGCACGGTGAGCGCGGTGACCGGCGGCGGCGCCCACTCGCTGGTGCTGGTCGTGGCCAAGGAAGAGGCCGGGCAGCGCGATCTCTCGACCGCCGAGGTGCGCGACGGCATCACCAACACGCTCAAGCAGCGGCGCGAGCAGTTGCTGCGCGCCGCCTTCCTCAGCGCCGTGCGCAACGACGCCACGGTGGTCAACGTGATCGCCAAGCGCGTGCTCGAGTCGCCCGGCAAGCTGCCGACGCTGATGCCGGCCGCGCCCGGCGCCGCGAAGTAACTGATTCGCCTTAGTCTGAACCCACCGGCAGGACCAGCCGTGAGCCGCGTGGACCACCGTAGTAGACGGTGATCTGCGCGCGCGTCATCTCGGCCGACGTGAACTCGAGCTGGCCGGTGTGCAGGTTGCGCGACAGGTTGGGCGCCAGCGACGCCATCAGCGCCACCCGGATACGATGGCCGCGCGCGAAGCGATTCGCCGTCATCAGCGTGCGCAGCTGCAGGCGATAGACGGTGCCCGGCTCGAGCAGCTCGCGCGCGGCCGTCTGGTTGCGGTAGCTGGCCCGTATCACCTCGAGTCCGGTGC
>JBDTWC010000020.1:0-10861 GCA_040006875.1 Acidobacteriota bacterium
GGATGGACTACGACGCCGTGCAGCACCTGCCGATCCTGCGCGAGGCCTGGGTGCTGTCTTTTCACGGGCACCTCGCGCAGACCGATGCGAACGATGGGCAGGAGGTCCCGTATTTCATGCGGCCGTGGCTTGGGGGCGGCACGACGCTGCGCGGCATCGACAGTTTCCGTTTTCGCGATCGCAACTCGCTTCTCCTGCAGGCCGAGTGGCGCATCATGGTCAACCGTTTCATGGAAACGGCCGCTTTCTACGACGCGGGAAAAGTGGCCGCCAAGGTCGGCAATCTGAGTACGAGGGACATGGCCTACTCCTACGGCTTCGGCTTCCGGGTGCACACGCCCTACAACACCGCTCTGCGGGTGGACCTGGCGAAGAGCCCCGAGGGATTCGCCGTCGTGTTCGCCTCGGGCCCGGTCTTCTAGGAGGCGATGGGCATGCCGCGAATCCTTCGCTCCCCCCTGGCCTCCACCGGCATCGCCGTCGCCGTGGCCGTCGGACTGCTCTCGACCGCCGCGGCCACGCAGCGGCCTCGCTTCTACCCCGACGATCCGATTGCGCGCGCGCCGGAGACCCAAGACGCCTCCCAGGCGGCGCCCTACGAGCAGCCGGACATGTACGAGATGGTCCACAACCTGTGGTCCAACGCCGAATACAAGCCCAAGGGGCTGCGGGCGCAGAACATCAACACCATCGACGAGGTGCCGGACTCGAGCTGGTTCGTGGACCGCATCGGCAAAGAACCGATCACCACCGAGCAACTCGTGCGTGGACCACTGGTCGACCTGCCGCCCGATCCGTCGCGGTGGACGCTGGTGCGCGAGAAGACTTCCGGCTCGCACCCCGGGTTCACGGCCCGCGATGCCCGCGGCGATACGTATTTCCTCGAATTCGATCCGCCGGATGCCCCGGAGGGCGCCACGGCCGCGGTTGCCGTCGCCACCAAGATCTTCTGGGCCTTCGGCTACAACCAGGTGCAGTCGTACCTGACCACGTTCGATCCGCGTCACGTCGTCTTCGAGCCGACCGCGACCCTGCGCCGTCCCAACGGCCAGCGCACGCCGTTCACGACCGACGACATGAACGAAATTCTCGAGCGTGTGGCGCGGAGCGCCGACGGCACCTATCGCGTCGTCGCCGGCCGCCTGCTGCCGGGCAAGGTGCTCGGCGGCTTCCGCTACGACGGCACCCGCCCCGACGATCCGAACGACACCGTGCCGCACGAGAACCGCCGCGAACTGCGGGCGCTGCGCGTCTTCGGCGCGTGGACCAACCTGACCGACCTGAAGGACGCCAACACGCTCGATGCCGTCGTCACCGAGAACGGCCGGACCTTCGTGAAGCACTACCTGCAGGACGTCGGATCGACCTTCGGCATGTGCAACGGCCAGTACGAGTGGGACCTGAGCTACGAGCACTTCATCGAGCGGCGCTCGTCGCTGAAGCGCCTGTTGTCGTTTGGCTTTGCACTCAGTCGGTGGCAGACCGTGCCCTACCAGGAATACCCGTCGATCGGCAAGTTCGAGGGACGCGAGTTCGAGCCGCGGAAGTGGCGTCCGCAGACGCCGACCATCGCCTACATGGAACTCCGGGACGACGATGCATTCTGGGCGGCGCGGCGCGTCGCGGCGTTCACCGACGAGCTGATCCGCGCGGTGGTCAAGGCCGGACAGTTCAGCAACCCGGCGGCTGAACGACTGCTGGCCGACGTACTCATCGAGCGCCGCGACAAGATCACGCGGGAGTTTCTGACCGCCGTGAATCCCATCGTCTCGCCGCGCCTGGCCAACGACGGACAGCTCACCTTCGAGAATGCGGCGGTGCAGGCCGGCGCGGCGACGGCGCCCGGCAGATATGACGCCGCGTGGGCAGTTTTCGACAACGCGACCAGTTCCAGCCGTCCGCTCGCTGCCACCACCAGCGCGACGCCGACGCTGGCGGCGCCGGCAGGGCTGCCGACGCTGGCCGGCGCCTATCTTTCCGTGAACCTGTCGGCCGACAGCCCCGAGCACCCGTCCTGGAAGGAGCCGCTGCGCCTGCACTTCCGTCGCGACGCCGGCGGCTGGACGCTCGTGGGCCTGCAGCGTCTACCCGACGTCGCGCCGGCGGCCGGCGTCAGCGGCACGCCGACGCTGCCGCGATCGTCGTCGCGTTAGCAGACAGGATGACGTCCGCGCTCCACGCCGGTCACATGCCCGTAGTACTATCGCGCGGCGCCGGTCGAGCCTTCGATCGGCAAGACCGCTGGATCGAACGACGAGCAGGAGAATTAAGGCATCATGGCCGTGGCACTCGGTATTCTCATCGGCCTTTCCCTGGGTCTCCTGGGCGGCGGAGGTTCGATCCTCACGGTGCCGATCTTCGTCTACGTCTTCCACTTCGGTCCGAAAGAGGCGATTGCCATGAGCCTGGCCGTCGTCGGCGCCACGAGCACGGTGGGCGCGGCCGGCCACTGGCGCGCCGGCAACGTCAACGTGCGGGTGGGCGCCGTGTTCGGCGCGGTGGCCATGGCGGGCACCTACGCCGGCGCGCGGCTGGCTGTGCTGCTTTCCGGCACCGCGCAGTTGACCATCTTCGGCGTGGTGATGCTGACGGCTGCCGCGTTCATGTTCCGCGGCCGCCGCGCCGATGCCGCGGAACGGTCATCGGCGCTGGTCTTTGGCCGCACCTTGGCAGTGGTGGTCTTCGAAGCGCTGGGCGTGGGGCTACTGACCGGCGTGGTTGGTGTGGGCGGAGGCTTCCTGATCGTGCCGGCCCTCGTCCTGCTCGGCCTGCCAATGCGCGAGGCCGTCGGGACCTCGCTTGCCGTCATCGCGACCAACTGCGTCGTCGGTGTGGCCGGCTATATCGGACGGGTGCAGATGGACTGGACGGCGGTGGCGCTCGTGACCGCCGGCACGGTGCCGGGCATCACCGCCGGCGTCTACCTGCATCGCTTCGTGCCGCAACAGGCCCTGCGCCGGGCCTTCTCGTTCTTCCTGGTGGCCGTGGCGGTCTGGATCCTCTACCAGAATCTCAGCACGGCACTCGCAACCCGGTCCTAGGGCTTGTGATCGGTGATGTACTGCAAGGCGAACTTCTCGAGCGCCGGGCTCGAAAGTCCAATCGCCTTGGCTTCCGCTGTGGCCTTCTCGACCGAGTAGCCGTCCTGCAGCACGCGCTTAGCCAGCCACACGGCGCCCACGCGATTGGCTGACGCGCAGTGCACGAAGACGGGCTGGTTCGCCGGGTTGGCAATCGTCGCCAGGAACGAGTCGATCACTTTCGGATCGGGCGTAGCCGCGGCGAAGGGGATGTGCACGTAGTTCAGTCCGAGTTCGGTCGCCTTCGCCTGGCTTTGCTCGACGTTGGCGCCGGGCTCGCTGGCCACGCGCAGGTTGATCACGGTCTTGAAGCCGTCTTTCTTGAGCGCCTCGAGCGCCGCAACCTCGGTTGCGCCTCCGCACGCCACCGTGGCGTCGACGCGCGAGAAGTTGGTCACGCCAGGGAAGTCTTGTTTGGTCTGCGCCGCCAGCGGCGCGACGAGGGTGAGACAGATCGCAACGGTCATCGAACGCATGGCAGACTCCATAAAAGGGAACGACTCAGTTCGACCGGCGCCACTCATCAGGGTGACACGAGCACGTAACCCTGCTGCTGCAGGGCGATGATGGTGGTCAGGGCCCACAGGTCGCGCTGCACCTCGGGCATGATGTCCTGGGCGTCGATCTTGCGGCCCAGCGTGGCCTGCCCGCACACCCGCAGGCCCACGCCGGCCTTCTTGAGCGCCTGCATCATGCCGAGGTTCGGGTTGTCCTGACCTTCGTGCCGCGCCTTGTAGGCCTCGTTGGTCATGACGTAATCGGTGGCGCCCTGGTGGAACACCACCGCCACTTTGCGGTTGGCGGCGGGCACGCCGGTCTTCGCCAGCGTGTTCACGTAGCGCGCCACGGCCTGCAGCATCGGGTGCACGTCGGTCGGCTTCGGGCCCGCCGTGCCCATGTCGAAGACCACCTTATGCACGACGGCTGGATTCGGCATCTCCTTGGCGCCTGGGATATCGCGCGCCGGCTCGACTCCTGGCACCGGCAGCGCCTGGGCGGACAAAGCGGCCGGGGTCGCGATGAGCGACGCACCAAGCAACAGGGCAAGCAGGGTTCTAGTCATGTCGGTGCTATTTCTTCTTGAGCGCTTTGTAGTGATCTTCGATCGGCTGGAACGGGCCGAAACGGTGTTGCTCGAGCGGGAAGTCGTCGGCGAACGGACCGTAGGGATTGTCCACGGGCTTGGCCGCCTTGTCGGGATAGTCCTGATCGATGTTCGGCATGTGCGGCCGCGGCTGGGCGTTGATGTAGGCGGCGACGTCGAACGCCTCGTCGTCGGTGAGTGTGGCTTCGCCGAGAGGCATGCGCGCCTTGATGAAGCGGACCGCCGTCAGCACGCGGTGCATGCCGGCGCCGTCGTTGAAGGAATCCGGGCCCCAGAGCGGTGGGAAGAGGTAGCCCTTCGACTTCTCGCCGGTGGCGAGCAGGCCCAGCCCGTCGTTGCCGTGACAGACCGAACAGCGCGCGCCGTAGACCACCTGGCCTGCGGCCACGCTGGCCGCCCGCTTCGGCGTCTTGAACGCCGGCGGTTCGGCGGCTTTCTTGAGCGACGCGCCCATTGCTTCGTAGCGCGAGCCGAGCGAACGCAGGTAGGCCGCGATGGCCATCATCTCCGGGCTGTCGATCGGCAGGATCTGGCCGTTCATGCTGCGCTGCATGCACTCGTTGATGCGGTCTTCGATGTCGGTCATGGTGCCGGCGCGGCCCGAGAAGCGCGGGTAGTGCTCGGCCGTCTGGAGCAGCGCGAGCGTGCCGGGGTCGGTGCCGGTGGCGAGATGGCACGACGCGCAGTTCAGCCGTCCGCCCGAGTAGCGCCGCGCCGGATCGGGCTGGTCGGGCCCGAGCAACTCGACCGTCTGGGCGACCAGGCGCCGCCCGTACTCTTCGGTGGCGTGGGCGGGGACGTCGGTTGCGGAGCGCGGCGGACGCGGACGTTGTTCGCCCGAATTGGCGGGTGCCGTCGGCGAGGCGGCGTCGGAGGACCCGCCGGGGTCAACCGACGAATAGCGCAGGCCGGTTACGATGGCTCCTGCGCCCACGACCAGCGCGAGGCCGATGATGCCGGCGAGGCCCGGCAAGCCGCGGGAGTCGTGGGAACTCATGGCGTGTGCGAATCTGTCGGCGGGCTGTCGGCGCTCGCTGCTGCATCATAGCCCTGGGCAGCCTCGAGGAAGCGGTGCTTGGGACGCTCGATCCATGCGCGCAGCGCAGGCGACGCCGCCCAGGCCGCCACGAAAACCGCGGCCAACGCCACCGAGGCCCAGACGATGAGGTCGGAGATCATCGCGCCTCCGCCGGGGCCGGTGCGGCCACCCGGAACAGACTGCGCACGTAGTGCGCCGCCGCGAGACGCTCCGCGTCGGTCAGCCGGGTCGTCCACGGCGCCATTGGCGACCCGTGCAGGCCTTCGCGCAACACCCGGAGGGCTTCGGTGAGGCTGAGGCGCTGCGCGGTGAAGTTGGCGGGCGCCATGGGCAGTTTGTCGGCGGCCGGTCCGCGGCCGTCGCCGCTTGCGCCGTGACACTGCACGCAGTTGGCGGCGTAGACCTGTTGGCCGAGCGGCACCAGATGCGCGGGCACGTCGGGCTCGGGCCGCACCGCCGCCAGCCCTTGCACGGCCACCGCGAGTGCGGCTCGGTCCGCCGCCGAATAGTCGCGCCAGGCCGGCATGGCGCTACCGGCCACGCCGTGCCAGAGGGCCGCCGACACGCGCTCGGTCGCATATTCGTGTTCGGCCAGCTTCGCGGGCGACGGCACCAGACCGCTACCGCCCGGGCCATCGCCGTTCCCGGTCGGGCCGTGGCAGGTAGCGCAGTGCTCCGCGTAAAGCTGAGTGCCGCGCGCGCGGTCGCCGTTGGGAGCCAGCGCCGGAGGCGCCTCGCTGGTGCGGCGGGCGCGCGCCGGAGAGGCGTTGAGCGGGCCCTCGAAGGCCATCTGCGCCATCTCGTCATCGGGGCAGTTGCAGCCCTCGCGGGCGTGCGCTTCACCCTCCGGACCCGCGAGTTCACGGGCGCGGCCGAGCGAGTCGAGATACGCGACGAGGTCGCGGGCATCCTGCCGTGGCCGGTCGGGCGCCCCGGCAAAGAGCGCGGGAAACCCGGGCATCACCGACGCCGGCACGATGGCACGCGGCGCGAACAGATGGCCGTACTGCCAGTCGAGGCTACGCACGCCGCCGACGCGACTGAGGTCGGGGCCGATCCGGCGCGTGCCCCACAGTTGCGGCGTGTCGCGCCGCGTCTCCCACGCCAACGTCGGTGCGCCAAAGCGCGCCATGTCGGCATGCAGGTAGCGGATCTGCTGCGTGTGGCAGTAGGCACAGCCTTCGCGCGCGTAGATGGCGCGGCCGCGCTTCTCGCTCGTCGTCGGCTCGAGGGGATGTTTCGGCGCCATCGCCGCCGTCTGCGCGTCGAGCACGCGCGCCGGCCACATCCCGAGCAGGGCCACGGACAAGGCGAAGAACGCCACACCGGCCACACTGGCCACGAGGTACGACATCCGCAGCGCCCGCCCGGTGCGGCTCACAGCGCCTCGGTCGCCGGCGCCAGCCGCGGCGCCACGTTGTCATGGCCGCCAGCGGCCGGGGCCGGACGCACCGCCATGCCGCCGCCGCGCGGCCCGGTCGTGAGGCCGACGAGCAGCGCGATGAACCCCGCGGCGAGGATGCTGCCGATGTGCGCGCGCGCCACCCAGTAGACACGCGACGCGGCGACCGAATCAATCCACGGCGCGCCGCTCTTCCACAACTCGCCCTGCACCAGTCCGCCGATCGTGAGATCCACGACCATGCCCACGAGGCCGACGACCAGCAGCCAGTAGGCCCACGTGATCGCGGCCGCGTTGTAGCGCGCCTCCGGCATGCGCTGCCACGCGTGCACCAGACCGCCGGCAGCGGCGAAACTCCCAAAGCCGAGCATGGCCAGGTGTGAGTGCGCCACGACCCAGTCGGTGAAGTGCACGGTCTGGTTGACCGACATCTGTGCCTGGGCCGAGCCCTGCAGACTGACGATCACATAGAAGAACGTGCCCGTGCCGACGAAGCGCAGGGCGGGATCACGCGGCAGCAGGCCCGCCCCGCGCATCGAGAGGAATAGGTTGGTCACGACGATCACCACGGTCACGCCGAGCAAGGCCGAGGCGACGATGGCGGTGAGCTGCGCGGCCATCGGCAGCACCGAATAGATGTAGTGGTGGGTGCCGTTGAGCGGGTAGAGGAAGAACAGCAGCCAGAAGCCGAGCATCGACAGGAAGTGGCTGAAGATTGGCCGGCCGGTGGCGACCGGAATCACGAAGTAGATGATGGCCAGCGCCATCGGCGTGACGAAGAGGCCGACCGCGTCGTGAATCCACAGACCGCTGATGGCCGCACCCGCGGCGCCGGGCAGGAATTCCGGCACCAGGTTCCCCATCGGGTACGAGAGCAGCGTGAAGACCAGGCCGCCGATGATGTACCAGCTCGAGACGTAGAGCGACTCGACGCCGCGGCGGAAGAAACCCGGCAGGAACTGCACGACGGCCAGCGCCAGCACGGCCACCACCACCACATCGACGACGATCGGGAACTCGGCCCACTCGAGTGGTTGGCTCACGCCGGCCAGCACCAGCACCCAGCCGGGCAGCATCACGGCGAAGTTCCACAACGCGAAGATCCAGACGCCGAGCCGCGCGCTCGTCACCCGCCGTCCGCTCAGGATCGGCACGGCGTGGTAGAGGAACGCGAAGAAGGCGTTGGCCAGCCAGCCGAGCATGATGCCCTGCGTGTGGGCATAGCGCACGCGGCCCCAGCCGAGCCAGGCGACATCGCGCGCCAGGTCGGGCGCGATGAGCTGCCAGGCGGCGATGAGACCGAAGGCGACCGAGAGCAGCAGCGTGGCGAGAGCCGCTAGACCGTGCGCGCGGACCAGTCCCGTGTTGACGAGCGGAGCGGACGGACGCGTGGACAGGACGACGACCTACTTGTTGACCGGAATCATGATGTGCGCGCCTGGCGTGCCCGGCAGCATCAGCCACGGCGTGCCACGCAGCTCCAGCGCGTCTTCGCGCGCACTCGCCGTCGTGACGCCGACCGACTCCGGCGTGGCGCCTGGCACCGACAGCACCCACAGCAACTGGATGCGATCGGGCTTGCCGTAGAGGCGGTACGACATGGTGCCAAAGGGGGTGGCCTTGAGGGTGCCGGCCTTGGTGGCCTCTTCGACGGCTGCGGCGATCTCCTTGTCGGTCTTCTTCTCGGCGCGCAGTTTCGCCGACAGATCACGCCGGGCGGCCGAGACCGTGTTGTAGCACCAGGTGAAGCCATCGTCGCCGCGCGGCATGCATTCAAGCTGATTGGTGCCCGGCCGCAGCACCTTGCGAGCGCCGTTGGTATCGTAGGAATAGACGGCGGCGCCGGCGCGCATGTCGATCGGCAGCGGCAGCGTGGCTTGTGTGACCGGGTCGGCGGCCTGATCGGTGATGGCCGTCTTGGTGGGCTTCGGGTTGATGGGAATCATGATGTGCGCACCGGGCGTGCCGGGCAGCATCATCCAGGGCAGGCCGCGGCCCTCGAGTGCCTCGTTCCGCTGGCTCACCGTCGACACGCCGACGGACTCCGGGGTGCTGTTGGGGGTGGACCATACCCAGAGGTGTTGGATGCGGTCGCGCTTGCCGTAGTAGCGATACGACATCATGCCTTGAGGCGCGGCGGGCAGGGTGCCGGCCTTGGTCGCCGCCGCGATCGCCTGAGTGACCTGCTCGTCGGTCTTCTTCTCGGCGTGCAGTTTGGCTTCCAGGTCGCGCCGCGACGCAAAGACCTTGTTGTAGCACCGCGCGAAGCCATCGGCGCCCACGGGCTGGCATTCGAGGAAGTTGCTGCCCTCGCGCAGCACCTGGCGTGCGCCGGTGGCCGGGTCGTAAGTCACGACCGTGGCTCCCGCGCGCAGGTCTGCCGGCAGGATCTGGACCGCGTCGGCGACGCGGGCGTCAGAGCCCGGTGTCTGCGTGGCCGCAGCGATGGGACTGGCGAGCGCCAATGCCACCGCGATGCCGATGTAGTGCTTCATCTCGTTCTCCCCTTGCCGGTATGACCGGGTTGTTTCGTGTGAGGCGATCTACTGCCTGTTGTAGGCGAAGCCTGCGGCCTGTGCCTGCTCGATGGCCTGCACCATGGCCGGTACGATCGTGACCCCCGGCAGCAGGTTCGCACGCAGGTCAGTACCGATGGCCGACGCCGTGCCCTTGCCTCGGGCCTCGAGCTCCAACGTCCACAGGCCCAGCGCGTTGTCGCAGACGAGGAACTTCGCGCCCATCTTCTGCAGGTTGGGAATGGACAGCGCCGGCGCCGCTTCGCTGAGCATGGCGATGCTGCTGGGAATCCCCATGCGCCCGGCGATCAGGTGCACTTCACCCTTGGTCAGGCCCGCGAACAGGTTGCGCGTGTAGGGCTTGCCGCTGGCATCCTTCAGGCCGAGCACATCGCCCAGTCCGTACTTGGCCCACATCGCGTCATTAAACCCAAGGGCGATCGACGACGCTGGACCCACGCCGTAGAACGAACTCGCCACTCCCGCCGTTCCTGGAGGATATGCGCCCAGGTAGTTCAGGATGTGAAGCAGACCCACGCCGTTCACGTGCTGGGGGCAGTCGAAGAAGCAGCGGCTCTTGCCGGGAACCTCTTTCATCCACGACGTGTCGCCGGGGGCCTGTGCCGCAGCAGACGCCCTGGATCCGGTCACGGTCAGCGCGGCGGCCACGCCGAACACACTTGCGAGAAATCCTCTTCGCGGGCTGTTGTCGAGTGATCGCATAGGAGCCTCCGTGATGGTCTTGATGTGTGCGGTACGAACCGAACCAACCTGACCCAGACACGAACGACGACCGATGACCGGCGATTTCCTAGCCGACGTACAACAACGTGAATCCGTATTCCTGCGCGTGCGTGACGCCGACGACGCCGGCCGAGACGAGGCGCGCGTTTGGAATGAGGTGCGCCGACATTTCCTTCAACACCGCGTCGGTGTCACCGCCCGGACCGGCGATCCGGCCGGCGATCGCGCGGCTTGCCGAGCCGCAGACCATGAACTGCACGCCGCGTTTGGCCAGCGCGGAGAACTGCATGCGCTCGCCGGAATCGAAGGGATTGGCCGCCGGCGGCACCGTGGCCTTCGAGTCGAGCGTCTTGCCATACTTCGACCAGATGGCATCCGAGTAGCCGTAGGCCGTGGCGGAATGCCGCAGCACCAGGATGATCGCCATCTCCGCTTCCTCGACCCCGTAGCCGGTCTTGTTGCCGTTGAACAGGTTGCCGGCGAACCGGATGCCGTCAGGCACGCCCGTGGGTGACACCACGTCGAGCACGACGCGATGTTTGCCGGGCAGGGCCGGGATCCAGGCGTCCTGTTCGTGGCGGGCCGGTGTGAACGGCGCCGTCGCGCTCTGCGCCTGGACGCCGCGCGCGCCAAGCGTCACGGTGGTAGCGGCCATGCCGAGGCCGCTGATGATTGCGCGGCGATTCCGCTTCGTTGACGTCATCACATCACTCCCCTGGGGCCCTTGGCCCGCCTTCGCTTCGCGGTGCAGGCCAACTGAGCAGGCCGGCAGCGATTGTAAGCGCGCGGCTGCCCGTCCGTCTCATGGAATTACGCCGGGGGTCAGTGGCTGCGCCAGATGAGGCGCATCATCTTCAGGTTGATCACGGCAAAGCGGACGAGCTGCCACGGCAGGAACGTCCGCACGAACACCGTCATGCGGGTGGGCAGCGCGGCATCCGAGGGGCCGGTCGAGCGAACGGGCCACCGCACGAT
>JBDTWC010000021.1:0-10779 GCA_040006875.1 Acidobacteriota bacterium
ATGGCGTTGGCCCATGCGCCCGGTTGGGGCTCGTGTTCGACGCCGGGCAGGAACATCGGGTCCATGTCAGCCTCGCAGTTGGTGGATCGCGTCGCGCACGATGGCAGTGGCGCGATTCAACTCGCGCCCGAGCTGCGTCTTCAGGAAGCCGTGCTCCGGAGTGCCAGCGAGCGCAGTAAGACCCTCGGCCTGGTTGAGGCCGGGCAGCGTGAAGCGCTTGGTGGCGCGCAGGATCGGCGACCACTCGGCCGGGTCGTGGTGGAAGCGGCCGCCGCGCGTGTAGATCAGCGGATTGAGGATCCGGCCCAGGCGGATCGCGGTGGCGTTCCATGCGTCAGCGGCCGCCGGATCGGCACCTCGTGCGGCGAACGCATCGAGCGCGGTCGCGAGCGTGCGGATGTCGGCTAGCAGCGGCGCGAAGTCGAGGTCCGGCGCCTGCTGCGCGAAGCCGCTCACGACCGCGGCCAGCTCCTTCGCCGTGGCCCGATAGTCGAGCGGCAGGAACGTGGCGCTTGCCAGACCCCACACCGCTTCGAGCCCGACCTTGACGTCGGTTGCCAGAATCGAGACATCGGCTTTGTCGAGCGTGTCGTGCTCGGTGTGCCACCACCACGCGTTGCCGCAGCCGCCGGTCCACGCCCGCTTGTCGGGATGCCCGTCGGGCAGGAACGGATAGGCCGAGAACGACGGCATGCCGCTCGCCAGGAACGACTGATCGGCGGCGCGCAGCGGCCGGAACACCGGCGCGTTGGTCTGGCCCGTCACCGACGCGATCACCGACTGGCAATAGCCCTCGTACTCCGCGCACGTGTTGCGACAGTAGTAGGCGGTGGCACCCTTCACGCCTGGCGAGTCGATGTTGTAGTAGGCGAGGCCGTGCTCGGCCAGGTCGTGGAAGAACGTGTCGGCGTACCACGTGGAGCCGCTGTAGCGGCCGTGCGAATGGCCCGGCCACCAGCACAGGCGCACCGAGCGCTCGAGGCTGGCGCGTTCCTGCCACAAAAGCTTTGCCATCTCGAGCACGCACGCATCGCCGGTGGCGTTGTCGGTGATGCCTTCGTGCCAGGCGCAGTAGTGGCCACCGACGAGCACGAACCGCTCGGGCTCGCGCCGTCCCGGGATGCGTACCTCGGGCAGCTTCGATCGATACCAGCCCGTGTCGACTTGCGTGGTCATCACGGCCTGCACCGGGCCGCGGCTGAGCATCGACTTGATGGCGTCGCCGGCGTCGACATCGATCGAGATCGCGGCCACGGTCGGCATCCGATCGAGCTCGACCAGCTCCGGCGTGCCCCAGATGGTCGTGCCGATCATGTTGTGGATGAAGCGGTCCTGGTTGGCGAAGATGATGGCCGCGCATCCGGCCCGGCTGGCCTGCAGAATCGTGACCGGCGTGGCCAGGCCGTCGACGAGCGCGATGCGGTCACGCGCTGGAGTGAAGTCGCTGCCCGCGATCAGCACGATCTCGGCGGCGAGACCAGCGGCGGGCGTGGATCGCGCAAACGAATGGGTCACGCAGGCGAACGCTTGCGACTTGGGCTCGGTGACGCGCAGCGCGGCCTGGCGCGGATAGCTGAGGAAAGCGTCGAACTCGTGCATCAGCACCGTCATGCCGGCCGCTTTGAGTTCACTGGCGAGATAGGCGGCGGCGCGGTCTTCGCCCTCACCGCCGGTGTCGCGGGGCACCGTCGAGAACCACTCCAGATGGCGCTGCAGCGTGTGGGCATCGACGGCAGCGTGCATGCGGGCGAGGGCGGAAAGGTCGGACATGCAGGTCTCCGGGTGGCGGCGTTGAGGATACACCGGCCCCTGTGGGCGTGGTAGCGTGGTGCCGCCGCGCACGTCGGCGACCGGCCGCGTGCCTCAAGGAGGTCCGACGATGAAGTCGCTCACCGCAGTCGCGTGTGCCCTGGTTCTGCTGATGGGGCCGCTGCGCGCCTCGGCCCAGTCGACCGATCCACCGGTCAAGGCGATGAAGATCACCGTGCTCTCCACCATGCTGGTCGGCAACGCGCGGGCCGGCGTGGGCGAGTGGGGCTTTGCCGCGGTGCTCGAGGTCGACGGGCGCCGCTGGCTGATCGATACGGGCGCGCGCGCCGACACGGTGCTGAAGAACGCCGCCGAGCTGAAGATCGACCTCGCCGGCATCACCGACGTGGTCATCACGCACAACCACGACGACCACACCGGTGGCCTGCTCACGCTCCGGCGCGAGCTCTCCAAGACCAATCCCAAGGCACTCAGCCGCGCCTTCGTCGCCGCCGGCATTTTCACCAGTCGCCTCGACCGGCAAGGCCGCGAAAGCGGCGGGCTGCTGCCGATCAAGGCGGCCTACGAAGCTCTGGGCGGCAGCTTCGTCGAGTTCGACAAGCCCACGCAACTGGCCCCCGGCGTCTGGATGACGGGCCCGGTGCCGCGCACCTATCCCGAGCGCAATTGGAGCACCGCCGGGCAACTGCAGACCGCGGCCGGCCCAGTGGAAGACAATGTGCCGGAGGATTCGTCGATCGTCGTCCAGACCGCCGACGGACTGGTCGTGGTAAGCGGCTGCGGCCATGCCGGCATCGTCAACACCATCGAGTTCGCGCAGAAGGCCGTGCAGAACGCTCCGGTGCACGCGGCGATCGGCGGCTTCCACCTGTTTGCGGCCTCCGACGAGACGTTGGCGTGGACGGCGGGGAAGCTCAAGGACGCGCATGTGGCCTACCTGCTCGGCGCGCACTGCACCGGCGTTGAAGCCCTGTTCCGCCTACGTCAGGCGCTAGGTCTCAGCCGCAAGGCCGCGGTGGTCGGCGCCGTCGGCGCGTCGTTCACGCTGGGGAAGGGCATCGACCCGACTGCGCTGGCTCAGTAACCCGTGACGCAGTTCCTGTGGGGCTTCCTCTTCAGCACCATCGGCGGCGGCTACTTCCTCTATGGCCGCCGGCAGACGGCGCCGGTGCCGCTGCTCTGTGGCGTGGCGCTCATGGCCTATCCCTATTTCGTCGATGACGCCGTGATGATGGTGGCGATCGGGGTCGTGCTGATGGCCGTGCCCTTCCTCTACAAGAGCTGACGTGCTTGGATCGCTGACCCGCTGGATGCTGCTGGCGAGCGGCCCGCTGAACCTGGTGGGCGCGCTGCTCTTCGCGCCGCCGATGGCGAAGTGGCGGCAAGGGTTTGGCCTGCCCGCCGCCGACCCGTTCTACTTGTGGATCCTGTCGGCGTGGGTCCTGGCCTTCGGCGTGGCCTACGCCTACATGGGCGTCACTGGACGGCTCAACCGCGGCGTGGTGGCGATCGGGGCCTGGGGCAAGGCGGTGTTTGCCGTCCTGCTGCTGGCCCTGGCCGCCGAAGGCCGCGCCTCGGTGTCGGCCGCGCTCGGCGCCGTGCCCGACCTGCTGATGGCAGCGACGTTTGCCTCGTGGGTCTGGGCCTCTTCTCGCTCTGCGGCCGGCCCGCAGGTCTGAACCGGTCCGGCCATGGGCCCCTCAGGCTCGACACCTAACCAAATTCCGCCGCACCCGTCCAATCTCCAGATGCACGAAAGCGACCGGACCGCGATCGCCGCGGTGAACGCAGGGGACCCGCACGCCTTCCGGGCGCTCGTCGATCGTCACAGCCGCTACGCCCACCGGGTCGCCTATCGCCTCACCGGTAACGCGTCGGACGCGGAGGATGTGGTGCAGGACGCGTTCCTGAAGGCCTTCCGGCAGTTGAGCCGCTTCGAGGCGCGGGCTGACTTCCGCACCTGGATTCACAAGATCACCGTGAACTGCGCCATCGACTTCATCCGGGCCCGCCGCCATCGCGAAACAGCCCACGACCCGGCCGACCTGGAGCGCGGCCTCGTCGCCGAGGTGCCGTCGAGCCACGGCCCGACACCCGATCGCGCCCTGCTCAGCCTTGAGATCCAGGAGCGGGTCACGGTCGGTCTGGGCGGACTGACGCCGCTCGAACGGGCCGCGTTCATGCTGCGCCATCTCGAGGGTCGATCGATCGACGAGATCGGCACCGCCTTGGGCCTGAAGACCGAAGCCACGAAAAACAGCGTGTTCCGGGCCGTGCGCAAGATGCGCGTGGCGCTCGAGCCGCTGATGGATGTCCGTCATGACTGATCCGTCTCCGCATCTCACGCACGACGACTTGGTACTGCACTACTACGGTGAGGCCGCGGATAGCGCTGTCCGCGTCGCGACTCACCTGCGCACGTGCGCGGCCTGCCGGCACGACTCCGAGCGTCTGCAGCGCACACTCGCCCTGATCGAGGCCAACGCGGAAGGCGAGCCGCCCACCGGCTATGAAGCCACGATGTGGGCGCGTCTGAAGGGCCAGCTCGACGCGCCCCGGCCGTGGTGGCGCCGGTTAGTCAACGACGGACCGGTGCGCTGGGCCATGGCCGGCACCCTCGCCGCCGTGCTCGTCGGGGCATTCATGGCCGGCTGGCTCGCTCGCGAGGTCGCTGCGCCACCGCCCGCACGAGTCGAGGCCACCGATACCGACACCGCCGCCGCCGTCGGCAAGCGTGTGCTGGTCGCGGCCGTGGGCCAACACCTCGAGCGCACGCAGATGATGCTGGCTGAAGTGCTGAACGCCAGTCATGGCGCGGCTATGGATGTGGCCGTCGATCGCGCGCGTGCCGCGGACCTCGTGGCGACCAATCGCTTGTTCCAGCAGAGCGCCGAACTGGCCGGCGACGCGCAGATTGACGACGTGCTCGAAGAACTCGAACGCGTGCTCGTCGAGCTCGCCAACGCGCCGGCCGATCTCGCGCCCGCCGACCTCGACGCGCTGCGCGCGCGCCTCGAGCGGGGCGGCCTTATCTTCCGGGTCCGGGTCTTGAGCGACCAACTGCGCGCGCGTCAGGAGCCTGGTCCTCTCGATCAGACGAAGGGAAGCACATCATGAAGACACGATACGTATACGGGCTGCTGGCGGCCGCGCTCGTCGTCGGCCACCCCGCGTCCGCACAGCCCAACGATGCCCCTACGGGTGCGGCCTCACGCGACCGCGCCGGCGCCGCGCGCGACCTGGCCGATCAGGCGCGCGCCGAGGCCGATGCGCAGCGCGCCAGCGCCGAGGCCGAGCGCGCCCGCGACCGCGAGTTGCGCGACTACGAGCGGGCGCAGGAGGCGATCGAGCGCGACGACTGGGCCGCGGCGATCGCCCGCTTCCAGGCGCTCGCCGACGCCGCCGGAACCCGCGCCGACGCCGCGCTCTACTGGAAGGCGTATTCCCTCGACCAGCTCGGCCAGCGCGTCGAGGCGCTCACCGCGGTAGCGGATCTGACCAAGACCTATCCCAAGAGCCGGTGGCTGAGCGATGCACGCGCCCTCGAGGTGCGGCTACGGCAGCGCGCCGGCCAATCGGTGCCGCTCGATGCCAAGGGCGACGAAGAGCTGAAGCTGCTGGCCTTGAACGCGCTCCAGTTCTCGTCGCCCGACGAGGCGATTCCGATGCTGCAGCAGATCCTGCAGGGCTCGCAGTCGCTCAAGCTCAAGGAGCGCGCCCTGTTCGTGCTGGCGCAGAGCCGCTCGCCCGAGGCGCGCAAGGTGCTCACCGACGTGGCCCGCCAGGGCAATCCGGATCTGCAGCGTCGCGCCATCGACTACTTGGGCGTGCACGGCAGCACCGAGAATCGCGTCCTGCTCGCCGAGCTCTACCAGTCGTCGCAGGACGTGGACGTGAAGCGGCGCGTGCTGCGCGCCTACATGGTGTCGGGCGACAAGGCCCGCGTGCTCGCCGCCGCCACCGGCGAGCCGAGTGAAGAGCTGCGCGGTGAGGCCGTGCGCCAGCTCGGCCTCATGGGTGCCCACGACGAACTGTGGCGTCTCTATCAGAATGAGACCTCCGTGCCGGTGAAGCGTCAGATCCTGCAGGCGATGTTCGTAGGCGGCAGCGCCACCCGCCTGATCGAGCTGGCCAGGACCGAGACCAATCCCGAGTTGCGCCGCACCGCCGTGCGCAACCTCGGCATGATGCGCGCCACCGCCACCGGGCCGGCCCTGGTCGAGATCTACATGACGCAGAAGGACGCCGAGGTGCGCCGCGCCGCCACGCAGGGCCTGTTCGTGCAGAACAACGCCGAGGCGCTGGTGGCCTTGGCCCGCAAGGAAACCGACCCCGAGATGAAGCGCGACCTGGTGCAGCGTCTGTCGCTCATGAAGTCGAAGGCGGCGATGGACTACCTCATGGAACTGCTCGGAAAATAGGGTTGCGCCATGACCTCCAGGCTCGTGCTTGCGCCGGCGGTGTCGCTCGCCGCGCCGCTGGAGTTGACGTGCTAGGCTGCGCTGTCCGCGAGGGCTTCTCACCGCGGCTTCGGACCGGAGAGCGCGGCCCGACCGGGAGGGCGGTCGTGTGATCGCCGACGCCCGGTCACGCACGCCTACAGGGTTCGCTGCCGCCACGCATTCGAAGCCGCGTCGCTACACGCCAACGGCGATGTCGTCTGCAGCATCATCGATGCGCCCTGAAAACCGTGCCTGTTCGCGCCGACGATGCGGTCGAGGTGTCGCTTAGGTTCCTGGCCATCGAGCCGACCACCGTCTGCGACGTGCGCTGTCTCTCGTGCCCGGTGCGCGATATCTCCGGCGACGTCACCTGGCGCGACGCCTATCGTGACGGCGGGCGCGATTCCTGCTCTGGGACGGTCAGCTCGCGCTCACGGTCATCGCCCGCGCTGTCGGTATACTCGACCAGCGCCGTGCCCGCCGAATCTCGCGACATCCTGCCTGGTCTCTACGCCGCGTTCGCCTCAGTGGTGCTGTTCGCGCTCGTCACGGCGGTGTTTGTGGGCGCCACGACCGTGGCCTCGGTCGCGCTCGCGGTCAGCGCCATCTCATCGGGCGCCATCGGCTTCTTCACTGTGGGGCGGGGGCTCGCGCGGCCACTGCGCGGCACCCGACAGTTCGCGCGGCCGTGGCTGTGGTTCGCCGTGTGGGCCGCGATCGGTCTCTATGACGGCCGCTACCAGCCCCTGATCGTGGCGGCGGCCCTCGCGGCCGCCATGTGCGTCTGCTACCTCGTCGGCGGCGGGCTGGCGGCCTGGCGTCGCCGGCACGGAACCGGCACTGCTCGGCCGTAGCGACCCGGCCGGCAATCCACTACGATTCACTTCAGCCATGCGACGACCAGTGACTCTCGAGCAGCGCCTCGACCAGATGCCCGTGAAGATGGAACAACGCGAGCTGAAGGTGGGCGATCGGTCGGTCACCTACGGCACGCTCGTGCCCAAGACGCCGCCGCCGGAGGGAGGCTACCCGCTCATCGTGGGCCTGCACTACGGCACCACGCAGGAGCCGGGGCTGTCGCCGTATTTCGGGCTCGGCTATGTGGGCCAGCTGGTGTTCCCGGCGCTCGAGAGCCTGAACGCCGTGATCGTGGCGCCCGACGCGCCCGAAGCGAGTTGGGCGCATCCCGCGAGTGAAGAGGCCGTGCTCGCGGTCGTGGCCCAGGTGAAAAAGGACGTGCCCATCAACGCCGCGCACACCCTGGTGACCGGCTTCAGCCTGGGCGGGCAGGGGGCGTGGTTCTTCGCCGCGACGCACCCGGAGCTCTTCAAGGCCGCGATTCCGATGACGGCGCTGCCACTCACCACCCGGGTGAGTTCGAAGGCGGAGTTGCAGGCGGCGCTCCAGGCGGTCGAGTCCGGCAGCGACTGGGCCACGCCGCTCTTGCGCATCCCGCTCTACGTGATTCACAGCCGCGCCGATCAGACCGTGCCAGTGGGCCCGGTGGAGAAGGCCGTGCAGACGCTCAAGGGCCGCGGCGCCAACGTCACGCTGGTGCTCATCGACGACATCCCGCACAGCATGGTGTCTGGCTTCATCGAGCCGCTCGCCGGTGCCGTGCCCTGGATTCGCCAAGTCTGGGAAGCCTAGAAGCTCGTGAGCCGCCGATGACGCCCGAGGAATTTCGCGCGCACGGTCACGCCGTGGTCGATTGGATCGCCGACTACCGGGCGCGCGTGCACGAGCGCCCGGTGATGGCGCAAACCGCTCCCGGCGACATCAAGGCGCGCCTGCCGCCGACGCCGCCCGATCAGCCCGAGCCCTTCGAGGCCCTGCTCGCCGACCTCGATGCCGTGGTCGCGCCGGGCCTGTCGCACTGGCAGCATCCGGCGTTCTTCGGCTACTTCCCCTGCAACGGCACGCTCGCCAGCGTGCTCGGCGACTACGTGAGCACCGGCCTCGGCGTGTTGGGTCTGGCGTGGCAGTCGAGTCCCGCGCTCACCGAAGTGGAGGAAGTGACCACCGATTGGCTGCGCCAGATGGTGGGGCTGTCGCCGGCCTGGGAAGGCGTGATTCAAGACACCGCCTCCACCTGTGCGCTGCTCGCGCTCATCTCGGCGCGCGAGCGCGCAACCAACTACGCGCTCTCCCGTGGCGGACTGCAGGCCGAGCCGAATGCGCTCGTGGTCTACGCCTCGGCCCACGCGCACAGCTCGGTCGACAAGGCGGCATTGCTCGCCGGTTTCGGTGCCGACAACATCCGCCACGTCGCTTGTGATGCGCACTACTCGATGCGCCCCGAGGCGCTCGCGCAGGCCATCGCCGTTGACCGGGCCGCGGGGCGCGTGCCGTGTGCCGTGGTGGTCACGACCGGCACCACCACGACCACCGCGCTCGACCCCGTGCACGCCGTGGGCGAGGTGCTTGCAGGCACCGGCATCTGGCTCCACGTGGACGCAGCGATGGCCGGATCGGCGATGGTCTTGCCCGAATGCCGGTGGATGTGGGAGGGCGTTGAGGCGGCGGATTCGCTCGTGATCAACCCGCACAAGTGGCTGGGCGCGGCGTTCGACTGCACGATCTACTACGTGCGCGACGCCCAGCACCTGGTGCGCGTGATGTCGACCAATCCGAGCTACCTGCAGTCGTCGGCCGACGGCCGTGTGAAGAACTACCGCGACTGGGGCATCCCGCTCGGGCGGCGCTTCCGCGCCCTGAAGCTGTGGTTCCTGATTCGCGAGCAGGGGGTCAGCGGTCTGCAGGCCCGGCTGCGCCGCGATCTCGACCACGCCAAGTGGTTCGCCGCGCAGGTGAGCGCGGCACCGCCGTGGCGCGTGCTCGCCCCGGTGCCGCTCCAGACCGTGTGCGTGCGGCATGAGCCCGAGGGCCTGGCCGGAGAAGCCTTGGACAGGCACACCCAGGCGTGGTGTGATCGCATCAACCGCTCCGGGGCCGCCTACCTGACCCCAGCGATCCTCGACGGACGCTGGATGGTGCGCGTGTCGGTCGGCGCCGAGCAGACCGAACGCGCCCACGTGGAGCGGCTGTGGACCGTCATGCAGCACGAGGTATCGGGATGAGCAGCACCAGGACGATCTCCGAATTCGCCACCGCCGCCCAGCGCGCCCAGCACGTGGCTCGCGGCGTCGCCGAGACGCACCCGTTCTTCGTGGCCCGGGCCGAAGGCTCGCGGGTGTGGGACACCGAAGGCCGCGAGTACCTCGACTTCATCGGCGGCATCGGCGTGCTCAACACCGGCCACCGCCATCCGCGCGTCGTCGAAGCGGCGAAGAAGCAGCTCGACACGCTGATGCACACCTGTTTCCAGGTGGCGAGCTACGACGGCTACGTGGAACTGGCGGCGCGCCTCAACCACCTGGTGGCCGGCGGCCCGAACAAGACCTTGCTCCTGTCGACCGGCGTCGAGGCGACCGAGAACGCGGTCAAGATCGCGCGCGCCTACACCAACCGTCCCGCGGTCATCGCGTTCCACGGCGCGTTCCACGGGCGCACGCTGCTCGGTCTCTCGCTCACCGCGTCGAGCACCGGCTACAAGCAGAACTTCGGGCCGTTCGCCAGCGAGGTCTACCACACGCCCTTTCCCTACGAATACCGCGGCATCTCGAGCGCCGACGCGCTCAAGGCGCTGCACTATCTCTTCGACTCGCGCGTGATGCCGGCACAAGTGGCGGCGATCATCATCGAGCCGCTGCTCGGCGAAGGCGGCTTCGTGCCGGCGCCGCTCGAGTTCATGCGCGAGCTGCGCCGCATCTGCACCGCGCACGGCATCGTGCTCATCGTCGACGAAATCCAGACCGGCTTCGGCCGCACCGGCCTGATGTGGGCTTACGAGCACTACGGGATCGAGCCCGATCTGGTCACCATGGCCAAGAGCCTGGGCGGCGGCCTGCCACTCTCGGCGGTGGTGGGCAAGGCGGCGATCATGGACGCGCCAGCACCCGGCGGCTTGGGCGGCACGTTTGCCGGCAATCCTGTCGCGTGCGCGGCGGCGCTTGCGGTGCTCGATGTGTTCGAGAACGAGCACGTGCTCGAACAGGCCGAGCGCCAGGCAGCGCAGACCACCGCGGCCCTGCGCGCCATGGCGGCGGCCCATCCGCGGATCGGCGACGTGCGTGGTCTGGGCGCGATGATGGCCATTGAAATCGTCGCCGCGGCCGATCGGTCGCCCGACCTGGCGAGTGCTGCGAAGATCGTCGAGGTGGCGCGGTCGCGCGGGCTGCTCCTGCTCAAGTCGGGCACCAACAAGAACGTCATTCGCCTGCTGCCACCGCTCACCACGCCGACCGACGAGCTCGGGCGCGGGCTCGACATCCTGGCCGGCGCGTGCCGCGAGGTGCTCGCGTGAGTGCCACCTTCGACGTGCAGAATCCGGCCACTGGCGCGCGCGTTCGCAGCGTGCCCAACGCCGGGGCAGACGAGGCGCGGGTCATGGCCGGACACGCGGTCGCCGCGTTTCCCGGCTGGCGCGACACCACCGCCTACGCCCGCTCGGCGATCCTGCGCCAGTGGTTCAACCTGATGATCCAGGACGAAGACACGCTGGCGC
>JBDTWC010000022.1:0-10600 GCA_040006875.1 Acidobacteriota bacterium
CGATCCGAGCCAGCGCCGCCGCGGCGCCGAAGCCCACGATGCCGGGCACGTTCAGCGTGCCGGCGCGCAGGCCGCGCTCCTGCCCCCCGCCGACCAACTGCGGTTCGACGACGACTTGAGGCGCGCGACGCACGTACAACGCGCCCACGCCCTTCGGCCCGGACATCTTGTGGGCGCTGAACGATGCGAGATCCACGCCCATCGCCTCGACGTCCACCGGCACGTGCCCGGCCGCCTGCACCGCATCGGTGTGCAGCCACACGCCGCGCACACGACACGCCTGAGCCAGTTCGGTGAGCGGCTGCAGCACGCCGATTTCGTTGTTGGCCATCATCACCGAGGCCAGCACGGTGTCGGGACGGAGCGCAGCGGTGAACTGCGCGACGTCGACGCGGCCATCGCGCGCGACCGGCAGCCGCGTCACCGTGCCGCCGTCACGCTCGAGTGCGGCGCAGACGTCGAGCACGGCCTTGTGTTCGGTAGCCACGGTGACGACGTGCGCACCGCGATCACGGCGCGCCGCCACGGCCCCGCGAATGGCCAGCGTGTTGGCCTCGGTGGCGCCGCTCGTGAACACGATTTCCTTGGCGCGCGCGCCGACCAGCTGCGCCACCTGCTGGCGGGCCCGCTCCACCGCCTCGTCGGCCTGCCAGCCGAAGGCATGCTGGCGGCTCGAGGGGTTGCCGAAGGCCTGACCGAAGTAGGGCAGCATCTGCTGCAGCACGCGCGGATCGACCGGGGTGGTCGCCTGGTGATCGAGATAGATCGCGCGTGCGGATGACACCGGTGGCCTCACTTGGCTGCGGCCGCCTGGGCGCGCGGCGTGGCGTGCATCACGAGCGGCATGGCCGACGGCGCCGGCGCCACCGGCTCGGCCAGTTCCGCCAGGCTCACCGTGGCCAGCGCCTCGACGATCTTCGACTTGATCTTCCACAGCGGGTCGCGAATCTCGCACCGCTCGTATTGCTCGCAGGCGTGATCGTCGGGCGAGCACGCGGTCACGGCCACCGGGCCGTCGATGGCCTGGATGACGTCGGCCACGGTCATGCGCTGCGCGTCCCGCGCCAGCTTGTAGCCGCCGCGCGTGCCCTGCACCGACAGGAGCAGGCGCGAGCGCACCAGCCGCTGCAGCACCTTGGCGAGGAGCTCAGGCGGAATGGCGTAGCTTTCGGCAATCTCGCGTGCGCTGGAGGAGCCACCGGCGTCTCCGGTCGCGAGGTGACGCATCGCGATCAGCGCGTAATCCGCTTTCTTCGACAAGCGCAACATATTGGGTTCGTCCTGGGGCCGGGAAGCTGAGGATTGGGCCCTCAGCGACGCTGTCCAGCCCGGTCGTCTGAAATACGACCGTAGGAGTCCTATATTATGTCGAAGAACTACGACTCTGCAAGTCGGGATTCTGCGCCCTGCCGACCAGGAGCCTTGCAAGCCCTGGTAATTGGTCCTAGTACTTGGGCTGGCTCGGGTCCACTTGGTCGACCCAGGCCAGGATGCCGCCGGTGAGGTTGCGCACGTTGGTGAAGCCCTGCTGGCGCAGAAACGACGCCGCCTTGGCCGACCGCACGCCCGACTTGCACTGCGACACGATCTCCGCCTTGGGGTCGAGTTCGCCGATCCGGGCCGGCAATTCGCCGAGCGGAATCAGCACTGACCCGGGGATCCGGTTGATCTGGTATTCGGACGGCTCGCGCACGTCGAGGACGAACGGGCGGGTGCCGGCGTCGATGCGGGCCTTGAGTTCGAGCGGGGTGATGTCGTTCATGGCGTCGGCCCTCGCGGCGGCCGGGGCCTGCGAGGGCGCCACGCCGCAAAACTGATCGTAGTCGATGAGGGCGGTCACCGTGGGGTGCGGGCCACAGACCGGGCAATCGGGATCCTTCCGCAGGGTGAGCTCGCGGAAGCGCATCTTCATCGCGTCGTAGATCAGGAACCGTCCGGCCAGCGTCTGGCCCATGCCGAGGATCAGCTTCACGGTTTCCGTCGCCTGGATTGTGCCGATGAGGCCCGGCAGGATGCCCAGCACACCGGCTTCGGCGCAGCTCGGCACGAGCCCGGGCGGCGGCGGTTCGGGATAGAGGCAGCGGTAGCACGGGCCGTCCTTGGCGCCGAACACCGACGCCTGGCCCTCGAAGCGGAAGATGCTGCCGTAGGCGTTCGGGATGCCGAGCAGCACGCACGCATCGTTCACGAGGTAGCGAGTCGGAAAGTTGTCGGTGCCATCGACGACCACGTCGTAGCCACGGAAGAGGTCGAGCGCGTTGGCCGAGCTGAGCGCGATTTCGTGCGTGACCACGTTCACGTGCGGATTGAGGTGGTGCAGCGTGTCCCTGGCCGACGCGAGTTTCGTGCGGCCCACATCAGAGGTGCCGTGCAGAATCTGGCGCTGCAGGTTGCTCAGATCGACCGTGTCGAAGTCGACGATGCCGATCGTGCCCACGCCGGCCGCGGCCAGGTACATCGCCACCGGCGAGCCGAGGCCGCCGGCGCCGATGCACAGCACCTTGGCCGCCTTGAGCTTCTGCTGCCCTTCCATGCCAACTTCCGACAGGATGAGATGCCGGCTGTAGCGCTGGATCTCGTCGCCCGACAGGGCCGGCAGCGCCGGGGCGGCCACGCCCGATCCGCCGGCCACCGACGGGATGATGCTCACCGTGGCGCCGTCGGCCACTGGCGTCTGCTCCTTCTGCAGGTAGCGGATGTCCTCGTCGCCGACGTAGATATTGACGAAGCTGCGCAGGCGTCCGTCGGCGGCATAGAGGTGCTGCTTGAGCCCGGCATAGCGGGTGGTGAGGTCGGTCAGCACCTCGCCCACGGTGGCGCCACTGGCCTGCACCACATCGAGCTTGTCGGTGAACGGACGGAGGGGCGTCGGGATGTGAATGGCAACAGGCATGGGTTCCTCGAAGCTGCTAGCTTACGACGCCGCGGGCCGGTCGGAAGGGTCGGCGATCGGCCGCTCGTCGAAGGCCGAGCGATCTTCGCGCAGCGCCCAGGCGCGCAGGGCCTCCGGCTCGCCGCCGCGAATCGCCACGATCGGATAGACAAACGTGGGCCACGCGTGGTCGAGGTCGTACTGCGACGGTACGGCCGGATGGTCGGGGTGCGAGTGATAGAAGCCGAGCAAGGTGAGGCCGGCGGCCGACGCGCTCCGCTCTGCAGCGAGGTAGTCCTGGTCGTCGATCCGGAAGCGCCGGCGTGGCCCTTCGGTCGTGACGTTGGCCAACCCGTGCACCGCCTGCACGTGATCCTCGGCGCCGAGCAGCGCCCCACAACACTCGTGGGGATAGGCCTCGCGGCCGTGCTGTTCGATGGCAGCACGCACGCCCGCACCCAGGGTGAGTGGAGTCATCGTGGGGCGCCTCCCGGCTCGGCGGCGGGCTCGCCCACTGCCTGGACCCACCTCTCGTCCCAGAAATGTTCTGACAGGTCGCGATCGCCGGCGTCGCACAGGATGGCCACCATCACGACGGGGTCCCGCGACCTGCGCGCCGCGGTGGCATGCGCGATCGCGGCGGCCAGGTTGGCGCCGCTCGACACGCCCACTAGCAAGCCTCTTCGCGCGCCAGGCGCCCCGGGTAGAAGTAGTGCTCGGGGCTGGCCGCGTAGCGGCGCCGTGCCTCGACGATGGCGCCATCCGAGCCGTCCATCGGATCGGTGAACACGAGCTCGGCGCCGTAGGCGGTGAGAATCCGTTTGCGCTCCGGACTGGCGCTCGACGGCAGGCACAGCGTGACCGGGAAGCCGAGCGCGGCGCCGATCATCGCATAGGCGATGCCGGTGTTGCCGGAGGTGGCATCGAGCAGGCGCTTGCCGGGCCCCAGCGCACCGCTGCGCAGGCCCTCGAGAACCATGTGGCGAGCGGCGCGGTCCTTGACCGAGCCGCCGGGATTGCTGGCTTCGAGCTTGCCGTAGAGTTCCAGCCCGGGCACGTCGCGCTCGAGGCGCGCGAGACGCACGAGGGGGGTGTGGCCGATGGCCGAAAGAATCGACGGGTCCATGTCAGCGATGGCTTCAGGTTATGGCACGTGTGCGATGAACTCCGCAAACCAAAGATTCGCTGACGCTCATGCGCCGCGCACATCGTGACAAAATGCCTGCGTGGCCATCGACACCCGGCGCGCGCGCCGGCATCTAACCGCCATCGATCCGGCCATGGCGGCGCTCATCGCCCGCGTCGGCCCGTGCCGCTATCAGGCGCGCGTGCACGCCGATCCGTTTACCACGCTGGTGCGCGCCATCGTGGCCCAGCAGGTGTCGGCCGCGGCCGCCCGCACCATCTTCGCGCGGCTGTGCGCCCTCTTCCCGCGCGACACGCCGCTACCGGCCCGCACCCTGCGCCTCACCGACGAGGCCCTCCGCGGCGCCGGTCTGAGCCGCGCCAAGGTGCTCTCCGTTCGCGATCTGGCCACGCACATCAGCGACGCCCGCCTCGATCTGGCGGCGCTGCCCGACCAGAGCGACGCCGACGCCGTGGCGGCGCTCACGGCCGTGAAGGGCATCGGCACGTGGACCGCGGAGGTGTTCCTGATGTTCCACTTGCAGCGGCCCGACGTGTTTCCAGCCGGGGATCTCGCGCTGATGGTTGCGATCCAGCGCGCCTACAAGCTCCGCCAGCGACCCACGCCGGCCAGGGCGCGAGCGCTGGCCGAGGCATGGCGGCCCCACCGCTCGGTGGCGAGTTGGTATTTGTGGCACAGCCTGTCGCTGCCGAAGGCGCCCTGACTGCACGCGCCCCGCGCGCTATTTGATCGCGGCGGTGAGCGTGACGCTGGCGCGAATCGAGGTCTCGCCGGGCACGATTGGCGGCGGCGCCGCGGCGGCGCCGTCGGCGGCCATGCGGAACATCGCCGACTGCATGGGCCGCGCCTCGACCCCCGATTCCTCGATCCGCAGCACCGCAACCACGCTCGCCCCGGCCCCTTTCGCGGCGGCCTCGGCGCGGGCCCGCTCGTCGGCCACGGCCTTGGTCAGCGCCTCGCGTTCGAGCGCGTCCCGCTGCTTGAGGTCGAAGCGCACGCCTTCAACCGATGTGCCGCCGGCCGACACTGCCAGGTCGATCGTGTCGCCGACCTTCTGGAGGTCGTCGACGCGCACCTCGATCACGTTGCGAGCCAGGAAGCCGCGCGGCACCTGCTTGCCGCTGGAGAAATCGAACTGCGCCTGCAGGTCGTAGGTCAGCGTGCGGACCGCGTCACGGGGCACACCAGCCGCGGCCAGGCGCTGTTGCACCGCCGTCATGGCCTTGGCGGCCGTGGCCTGGGCGTCCTTTGGGGTCTGCGCCCGCGCCTCGGCGCCGATTGTGACGAAGGCCACGTCGGGCACCGCCCGCACTTCACCCTGCCCGCGCACGACCACGGTGGGCATGGGCGCCGGGGGCGGCGGCGGCTGGGCCGCAGCCGTAACGGCCGTCAGCATCACACTTGCAAACGTCAGGGCACGGATCATTGCAGCGCCTCTCCCTCGGTGAGTCGGTCGGCGAGGTTCTGCGTGTCGGTGTAGGCCACGCGCAGCCCGATGCTGTAAGCGTAGCTGTCGGGCGGCACCTTGTGGCGATACGCGCAGCGCAGTTGCAGCACGTCGTGCGTGACCCAGGAGCCGCCGCGCAGCAGCCGCATGCTGCCGCTCACCGGTCCGGTCGGGTTGGCGAGCTCGAGGCCGGCGTAAATGTCGGGCGCGTACCAGTCGGCCACCCACTCCCACACGTTGCCGCTGATGTCGTGCAGGCCATAGGGGTTGGCCGGGAACGTACCGACCGGCCGGGTGCCGCGCATGCGCTTGAGCCCGGCGTCGGGCAGGAAGTTCGAGCGCGACGGATCGATTTCGTCGCCCCACGGATAGCGGCGGCCGTCCACGCCGCCGCGCGCGGCGCGTTCCCACTCCGCTTCGGTGGGCAGGCGCACGGCGCGTCCGAGCCGAGTGCCGAGCCACACGCAGTAGGCCACGGCATCGGCGAAGGTGACGAGCGTGACGGGGTGCAGGCCGCGATCCTTGGGCAGGTCGCCGCCGCGCCACACGTAGGGCGAGGCGAGCTCGCGGAAGGTCGGTTCGGCCGCCGGTGAGACAAACGACGGCAGGTCGCGCACGTCGGGGGCGTGATGGCCGGTGTTGCGAACGAACTCGGCGTACTGCGCGTTGGTCACGGGATGCGCCGACAGATGGAACGGGTCGAGGCGCACGGTGCGCAGCGGGCGCTCGTCGTCCTCCCCATCGGTCGAACCCATCACGAATTCGCCAGCGGGAATCTCGACGAATCGGGGCAGCAACTCCTCACGCATGGGCGATCGTGCCGCTCAGTATACTCGTCGCCATGCACGTCCAGCCCTTCGCTCTGGAACGTTTTCAGTCGGAATGGGAACATCTGGTGAGGTTCAACCTCTCCGAAAGCGGCGTACACCCGTTGTCGGTCCGGCAGCTCGTGGGCGACGACGCCGCGCTGGCGGCGCTGCTCGATGCGCCACTCATCTACACCCAGACCAACGGCACGCCGGCCCTGCGTGAGCGCATCGCGGCGCTCTATCCCGGCGCCGGTGCGGCGCACGTGCAAGTGACCAATGGTGGGTCGGAAGCCAACTTCGTCACCACCTGGCGCCTGGTGCAGCCCGGCGACGAGGTGGTGGTGCTCGTGCCCACCTACATGCAGGTGGCTGGACTGGTCGGAGCCTTCGGGGCCAGCGTGCGCGAGTGGCCGATGGTGCGCGACGAGGCCGCCGGGCGATGGCGCCCCGATCTCGATCGCCTGGCCGCGCTCGTGGGTCCGAAGACACGCGCCATCGTGCTGTGCACGCCCAACAACCCCACCGGTGCGCGGCTCACCGCCGACGAGCTCGAGGGCGTGGCCGCGGTGGCCGCCGCGCACGGCACGTGGGTCATCTCGGACGAGATCTACCGCGGCGCCGAGCTCGACGGCGTGGCGTCGCCGTCGATGTGGGGACGCGGCGAGCGCGTGATCGTCACGAGCGGCCTGTCGAAGGCCTACGGCCTGCCCGGGCTGCGCGTGGGCTGGGCCGTGGGGCCGCCGGATCTCATCGCCTCGCTCTGGGCCTATCACGACTACACCTCGATCGCCCCAGGGGCGCTCAGCGATCAGCTCGCCATTGCGGCGCTCGCACCGGAACGACGCACGGCCTTGCTGGCCCGCACGCAGGGAATCCTGCGCGAGAACCTGCCGCGCGTTGAGGCGTGGCTCGCCTCGTGCGGGCACGAGTTGGCGTGGATCCGCCCCGAAGCCGGCGCGTTCCTGTTCGTGCGCTACGCCCACGCCGTGAACTCCACCGCTCTGGTCACGCGTCTGCGCGACGAAGAGAGCGTGCTCATCGTGCCCGGCGATCACTTTGGCATGGACGGCTACCTCCGACTTGGCGCCGGCGAGGACGCCGCCTACGTGCTCGACGGGCTGGCGCGGTTCAAGGCGTTCCTGGATCGCCTCTGAGCGGATACCATGGCGGGCGCACCATGGGACCACTCAGCGGCATCAGGGTTCTCGACTTCACGCGCGTGCTCTCGGGGCCGTACTGCACCATGGCCCTTGCCGATCTCGGCGCGCGCGTCATCAAGCTCGAACATCCCGGGCGCGGTGACGACACCCGAGGCTGGGGGCCGCCGTTTCTCGGCGACGAAAGCGCGTATTTCCTGAGCGTCAACCGCAACAAGGAAAGCATCGCCATCGACTTCAAGAGCGCCGGCGGGCGCGAGGTGGTCGAGCGGCTCCTCGCGCGGGCCGACGTGGTGGTCGAGAACTTCCGCCCTGGCACGCTCGACGGCGTGGGCCTCGACGCGGGCACGGTGCGCGCGGCTCGTCCGGCGCTCATCTACTGCTCGATCTCGGGCTACGGCCAGACCGGTCCGCGACGCGACGAGCCCGGCTACGACGCCGTGATGCAGGCCGAAGGCGGCTTGATGAGCATCACCGGCGCCGCCGATGGGCCGCCCTACAGGCTCGGCGTGGCGATCGTCGACATCGTGTCGGGCTTGTTCGCCGCTCAAGGCGTGCTGGCGGCGCTCGTGGCCCGCGGCAACACCGGCGAGGGCCAGGTGGTCGACATCGGCATGCTCGACGCGACCGCGGCGCTGCTCACCTATCAGGCCGGCAACTACTTCGCCACTGGCGCCGTGCCTGGACGGCTCGGCAACCGGCATCCCACGATCGCACCCTACGAGACCTTCGCGACCGCGGATGGCGATCTCGCGCTCGCGGTCGGCAACGACGGGCTGTGGCAGGCGTTCTGCCGCGCCGCCGAGATGCCGGATCTCGCGGCCGACGCGCGCTTTGCCACCAACGCGCTACGCCTCGCCAACTACGCCGCGCTCAAGCCGCGCCTCGACGCGCTGTTTGCGTCGCGCAGTCGCGCTGACTGGTCGGCCCGCCTGCTGCGCGAAGGGGTGCCGTGTGGCGGGGTGCGCACCGTCGCTGAGGTGTTCGCCGATCCGCAGACCGCGGCCCGCGAGATGGTGGCCACCGTGCCCCACGCCACGCTCGGCGAGGTGCGTGTCACCGGTGTGCCGGTGAAGCTCTCGGGCACGCCCGGCAGCGTGCGCACCGGTCCGCCCACGCTCGGGCAACACACCGGCGCGATCCTCGAAGAGCTGGGATACGATCAGCGGGCCGTCCGCGCGCTGGCCGACAGCGGTGCAGTACGGCTTTGATCATGGACATCGCCCAACTCCGCAAGCAACTGATTCAGGCCATCGAGGCCGCCAGACGTGATGGGGCCGCCCGCCGCGCCCGCGCCGACGAGGCCAACCGCCTCTACGAGACGTTCCTCGAAACCACGGCAATACCGGTGTTCCGGGCCATGGCCGGGGCGCTGAAGGGCGAAGGTCTGCTGTTTGACGTGATGACCCCGCTCGGCGGCGTGCGCCTGGTGCCGGAACGGCAGCGCGAAGACGGGATCGAGCTGACGCTCGACAGCTCGGTCGATCCGCCGGCACCGGTCATCACCGTGCTGCGCTCACGCGGCAGTCGCACCGTGCGGCGCGAACGACCGCTCACCGAGACGCAGCGGGTCGAAGGGATCAGCGACGACGACGTGGCGCGGATGCTGATCGAGGAACTGCGTCCGTGGCTGGAACGCTGACCTAGGCGAGCCGCTCGACCCTGCGACTCGCCGCGCTCGCTCCGACTGGAACGGGTCCGCTACGCGAGGCGTTCCACAAACGAGGTGTCGATGCCTTCGCGGCGCAGCAGCGCCAGCAGGCCCACCTTGTCGTCGGCCTTGCGATAGGCTTCCCGGACGTCTACTGCACCGCTTTGCACGAAGGCCACGAGTGCGTCGTTGAGCGGCGCCATGCCGAGCTTGCGGCCGCTGTCGATAGCGCGCGGCAGTTGCGCGATCTGACCATCGCTCACGAGCGCGGCCACGGCGTTGGTGTTGAGCACGAGCTCGCGCGCCGCGAGCCGTCCACCGCCGGCCTTGCGCAGCAGCACCTGCGCGACCACGCCGCGCAGATGTTCGGCGAGCGCGGCGCGGACGTTGCGGCGCTGCTCCGACGGACACAGGTCGACGAGGCGCTCGAGGGCGGCGGTGGCCGACGCGGCCGTGACCGACACGAACACGAGCAGGCCGGAGCCGGCGGCGTCGAGCGCGGCCTGCAGCACGTCGGGCGAGCGCAGGTCCTCGATCACGAGCACGTCGGCGATCTCGCGCAGCGCGGTGCGCGCGGCGGTCACGATGTCGGACGCGCTGCCCCGCACTTCGCGCTGGCTGATGAGCGATCCGCGGCTCTCGTGCACGAGGCGAATCTGCCCTTCGAGGGTGATGACGTAGTCGTTGCGCTGGCGGTTGATCAGGTCGACGAAGGCCGACACCATCGTGGACTTGCCGCTGGCGCGCGGTCCGGTCACGATGACCAGGCCTTCCGGCTCGGTGGCGAGCGCTTGGATCTCGCGCACGAGGCCGAGCTGCTCGGCCGACGTGGCCCGCGCCGAGATCATGCGCAGTAGCGCGCCCGGGCCGCGGTAGTCGCGGAAGGTCGTGATGCGCACCCGGCCGACATCGGCCAGGTCGCGAATCCACTCGGCGCTTTCCTTGTCGCGCGCGCCTTCCGGCGCCAGTTCGAGGACCGCCGCTTCGACGTCGCCGCTCGACAGCGCCGGCTCGCCTTCGAGCAGACGGATGTCGCCATCGACGCGCACCGCCGGCCGGGCCTGGGTCGTGAGATAGAGCGCCGAGGCGCCGCGGGCCGCGGCCAGCCGGAGCAGCCGTTCGATGCCGCCGGGACGCACGGTGCCGCGCGCGGCCGAGCCGCTCGAGCGGGCCGAGTCGCGCGTCAGCGAGAGCACGACCGCGGGAATCGCATCGGGACTCTCCAGACGGGTGGTGTCGGCGCCGAAGCCGGGAGTGGCCAGGCCGGGCAGCGTGGGCTGCGGCTCGGGCGACGCGTAGTGCTGCGCTTCAGGCGCGGGCGCTTCGTAGCGCGGCATGGGCGGCGCGAGGTGACGCGGCGGCGCGGCCACCGTGGCGGCAGGCTCGTGGCGATAGGCGACGCGCGGCTCTGCCGCCGGCGCGGGCGCGGCCAACGTCACCGGGGCGGGCATGGCGATCGGCAGCGGCACCGGTTCGTCGTGCCGGGCCGCGGTCGCGGGCACGGGCGGCGGCGGGGC
>JBDTWC010000023.1:0-10546 GCA_040006875.1 Acidobacteriota bacterium
GGTTTCGAGTCCGACGATCGCTGGCGGATCGGGCGCGGGTGGGCCGACCAGGCGAGCCGGCATATCGAGCAGCCAGGTGCGGCCGTCGAAGGTGGCAATGGGATGGCGGCGGCCGGACACGTCGACCGCGCGCACGGCGAAGGCTTCGGCTTGCACCACCGCTCGGCTCGGATCGGGACCGCTGGCGGGACCGCCCAGGGCGACGAGCGCCAGAACGGCCACGCACCACCTCCACCGGCTGCGGAACAACCGCATGCGCATGGAAGTCAGTGTAGCAGGGGCGCGGAAAAGCGGATCCCACGATCCGCGACCCTGCGAATCAGCCGGGGCAACGATGCCGCCCCTGGGAAGAACGAGGCCCGTCGCCGCGTCTAGCGGGGGAACTGGCCGAGGGCCACGAGCAGCGCCAGACGGGCCAGACGCGCGCGGTCCTCGGCCACGGCCACGGCCGACTCGGCATCGCGGGCGCGGCGCTGCGCGTCGACCAGCTCGATGTTGGTGGTCGCGCCAGCGCGGAACGCCACGTCGGTGATGGTGAGCACCTCGGCCGCGTGCGTGGCGGCCTCGCGCGCGATGGTCAGCGCCCGGGCCTCACCGGCCATCGACGTGCGCGCCACGCGCACATCCGATCGCGCCTGCAGCTCGCCGTTGCGCCGGTCGACCTTGAGCAGGGCCACGTCGGCCTGGCGGCGGGCTTTGAGCGCCTTGCGCTGGCCGCCATCGAACACCGGCACCGAGGCGCTGACCACCGCGCGCCAGGATCCGGCCGGCTGGAAGAGTCCTGACGGCGCCAGGAACGACGGCTGGAACGATGCGCCCACCGTCGGCACCCAATCGCGCCAGCTGTCGGCCACGACCCGGCCGGCGGCGTCGATGCGCGCGTCGAAGAGCTTGATGTCGGTGCGGGCGGAGATCCAGTTCTCGCCGTCTTCGGCCGGGGTTTCGAGGGCCGGTTCGCCGGCAATGTCGACCGGACGATCCGCCGCGAGCAACAGGCCGAGCGCCTCGCGTCCAAGCTGCAACGCCAGACGCGCCCGCTCGACCAGCTCTTCGTCAACGGCCAGTTCCTGCGCTGCACGCAGTTCGTTCAGCCGGCTGCCCACGCCGCCTTCGCGACGGGCGGTGGCGTAGTCGAGCTGCGCCTTCGCGGTGTCGCGGGCGCGCTCGTTGACCTCGACCTGACGCTTGCGCCCGACCACGGCCAGATACGCCTCGGCCGCGGCTACCCCGACCTGCCGACGCACGTCGTTCACCGAGATCTTGGCGATCGCGACCTGATCGGCGGCGTGCAGGCGGGCCGCCCACTGCGCCGAGGCGAGGAGGGGCAGGTCGGCCGAGCCGCCGAGTGCCACCTGCGTGCGCGGCGTGACCACGTTGCCGTCGAACGCTCGCTCGCCGTCGAGCACGGTCATCACCGCGCTGCCGGTCACGCCCGGGCGCACCGCCGCACGCGCCTGCAGCAAGAGCGCCTCGGCGCTGAGCACCGCCGTTGACGCGCGCTCCACGGTGAGATTGGCGGCGATGGCGCGCTGCACGGCGTCGTCGAAGGTGACGACATCGGCCGCCGGCGCGAGCGGCGCGCCAGCGGGAGCCTGCGCCGCGGCACTCGACGCCACCATCAGGGTCAAGGCCACAGCGGCGACCAGGGGTGAACGGCTACGGTTACGCACCGGCCACCTCCTCGGTCGGGTGCGCGTGCGAGTGGCGGGGCTCGCCTGGCACGAGCGTTCGAATGACGACATACAGCACCGGGATGAACACGATCGAGAGGAACGTGGACGCCAGCATGCCGCCGGCCACCGTGGTGCCGACCGAGTTGCGGGCGGCGGCGCCGGCGCCAGTGGCGTAGGCCAGGGGCAGCACGCCAAGAATGAAGGCGATCGACGTCATCAGAATGGGGCGGAGGCGGATGCGCGCGGCTTCGACCGCCGCTTCCGTGATGTCGAGGCCCGTCTCACGCAACTGCTCGGCGAACTCGACAATCAGGATGGCGTTCTTCGCCGCCAGACCCACGAGCAGTACCAACCCGACTTGACAGAACACGTCGTTGGCCAAGCCCCGCACCAGCTGCGCGCCCAGGCCGCCGAGCACGGCCAGCGGCACGCCCAGCAGGATGATGATCGGCAGCACCCAGCTCTCGTACTGCGCGGCCAGCACCAGGTAGACCAGCAGCACGCTCAACGCGAAGATGTAGACCGCCTGCGAGCCGGCCTTGATCTCCTCGAGCGACTGCCCGGCCCAGGCGAAGTCGAAGCCCGGCGGCAACGACGTCCGGGCCACGTTCTCCATCGCGGCCAGCGCCTCGCCGGAGCTGAGTCCGGGTGCGGCCACGCCGGTGATCTCCGACGAGCGGAACAGGTTGAAGTGGCTGATCACCTGCGGCGCCGTCACTTCCGACACGCGAACGACGGTGTCGAGCGACACCATGCGGCCGTTGGCGGCCCGTGCATAGAGCTGCTTCAGATCCTGCGGCGCGGCCCGGAAGCGCTGATCGGCCTGCACGAAGACGCGGTAGGCGCGATTGTTGAAGTCGAAGTCGTTCACGTACTGCGAGCCGAGGAACACCTGCAATGCGTCGGTGACCTCGCGCATCGGCAGGCCGAGCGCCCGCGCCTTGTCGCGATCGATGTCGACGCGTAGCTGCGGGTCGTTGGCGCGGAAGCTGCTGAACAACCCGGCCACACGGCCCGACTGATTGCCCGCGCCGACCACGACGTTGGTAGCGTCGGCCAGGCCGCCGATATCGCCGCCGGTCTGGTCGAGCACTTCGAACTGGAAGCCGCCGAACACCGACAGGCCCTGAATGGCCGGCGGCGCAAACGGCACCACGATCGCGCCCGAGATACCGAACAGTGGGCCGCGCAGCCGGTTCAACACCGCCGACAACGCCTGATCGGGCCGCTTCCGTTCGCCGTAACTCTTGAGCGAGGTGAAGATCAGGCCGTTGTTCGGAGCCGCGCCGCTGAAGCTGAAGCCCATGACCGAGAATGCCGCCGCGATGTCCGGGTCGGCGTAGAGGATCTTCTCGGCCTGCTTGGCCACGTTGTCGGTGTACTCGAGCGACGCACCGGGGGGCGCCTGCACGATGGTGATGAAGTAGCCTTCGTCCTCCTCCGGCACAAACGCCGTCGGTACCGCCTTCGAGACCGCCCAGGTGGCCCACAGGCCGAGCGCGAAGACCAACAGCATCGCCCACTTCCAGGCCAGAGCGCGCCGCACCACCCGAACGTAGCCACGGGTGCCGGCATCGATCACGCGGTTGACGCGCGTGAAGAACCAACCGTGCGCATGCGCTTCCTTGTCGAGCAACAGCGCGGCCAGGGCCGGCGTGAGGGTGATGGCATTGAACACCGACAGCACCACGGCGAAGGCGATGGTGAGCGAGAACTGCTGGTAGAGGCGGCCGGTCGTGCCCGGGAAGAACGCCACCGGCACGAACACCGCCACCAGCACGATGCCGATGACGATCACGGCGCTCAGCACCTCGCGCATGGCGTCGACGGCGGCCTGGAAGGCCGACTTCTTGAACTCACGCATGTGGCGCTCGATGTTCTCGACGACCACGATGGCGTCGTCGACGACGATGCCGATCGCGAGCACGATGCCGAAGAGCGTCAGGGTGTTGATCGAGAAGCCGAACAGCTTCACGAAGGCGAACGTGCCGATGAGCGACACCGGAATGGTGAGCGCCGGGATGATGGTGCTGCGCCAGTTCTGGAGGAACAGGAACATCACGAGCACGACCAGCACCAGCGCCTCGGCCAGCGTCTTCAGCACTTCGACGATCGACTCGCGCACGACCACCACGTTGTCGAAGGCCAGCCGCCACTCGAGCCCGGGGGGGAAGCTCTTCTGGATGCGGGCCATCTCGGCCATCACCCCGTCGTAGACGGCGATGGCGTTGGCGGTAGGCAGCAACTGAATGCCCATGCCCGAGGCCTCGAGCCCGAGGAAGCGCAGATTGGACGCGTAGTTCTCGGCGCCCAGCTCAACCCGGCCGATGTCGCGCACGCGCACGAGCGCGCCGTCCTTGCCGCCCGACACGACCACGTCGCCGAACTCCGCCGCCTCCGTGAGCCGGCCCTGCGCGCGCACGCTCAGGTTGAACATCTGATCGGCGGCGGCGGGCGCATCGCCGAGCGCGCCGGCCGCGACCTGCACGTTCTGCTCGCGCAGCGCGCTTGTGACGTCGCCGGCGGTCAGGCCGCGAGCGGCCAGCTTGCCCGGATCGAGCCACAGCCGCATGGCGTAGCGGCGCTCGCCGAAGATGATCACGTCGCCCACGCCGGGCACGCGCTTGACGGCATCGCGCACGTAGCGGTCCAGGTAGTTGCTGATGAACTGGGCGTCGTAGCGGTTGTCCTTCGAGAAGAAACCCAGACCGCCCATGAAGCCGGCGGTGTTCTTCGTCACTGTGATGCCGTTGGTCCGCACGTCGGCGGGCATGCGGCCGAGTGCTTGATTGACGCGGTTCTGCACGTCGATGGCGGCCAGATCGGGATTGCGGTTGATGTCGAAGGTGGCGGTGATGGTGCAGATGCCGCTGTTGGTGCTCGACGACTGCAGATAGGCCAGGCCTTCTACGCCGTTGATGGCCTGCTCGAGCGGGGTCGTGACCGCCGACTCCACGGCCTGCGCGTTGGCGCCGGTATAAATCGCCATCACCGTGACCGACGGCGGCGCCAATTCTGGGAAGCGCGCGATCGGCAGGGTGGGGATCGCGATCGCGCCGGCGATCACGACCACGAGGGCCAGCACCGTCGAGAGGATCGGGCGGCTGATGAAAGTATCGGTACGCATCTCGGGCTGGCCCTACTTGCTCGCGCCAGCGGCCGGAGCCGTGACCGGCGCGGGTGTGGCGCTGGAGACATCGTGCGGAGCCACGGGCGCGCCGTCGCCGATCTTCTGCACGCCCGACACGATCAGCTTCTCGCCCACCGACAGGCCCTTCTTCACGACGTAGTCGTTGCCCACGAGCTCGCCCAGTTCCACGGGCCGCTGACGGGCCACGGTCTTGCCCTCGGCGCCCTCCGAGAGGAACGCGAAGTAGCGGCCGTTGATCCGAGTCATGGCCACGAGCGGCACGGTGAGGCCTTCGGTTGAGCGCCACACGATGCGAGCGCGTACGAACTGGTCGTTGCGCAAGTCGCCGGGGCGATCGAGTGCGGCCTTGGCCAACACCGACTGGGTCGCCGGGTCGACCGACGGCGCCACAAACGTCACTTTGGTCGTGGCCACGGTCGCGCCCGCGTCGTCGACCAGGCGCACCGGCAAGCCTACTTTCAGATCCGGCGCCTGCTGCACCGGCACCTGCAGGTAGACCTCGAGGCCTTGGTTGTCGTCGACGGTGGTCAGTACTGTGGACTGCGTAACCCGGTCGCCGAGCCGCACCGGAATGTCGCCCACCACCCCGCTGGTCGGAGCCAGCACGCGGTGGTAGCCGAGTTCGACCCGCTGCTCGCGAATCTGCTCATCGACTGCCGACAACTGCGCCTCGCCGGCGCGGCGCTGCGAGTCGGCCTGGTCGAACTCCTGCTGGCTGACCGCGCCCGCCTTCAGCAGCGTGGCCAGGCGCGCGGCCTGCTCGGTGGCGTAGGCGAGGTCGGCCTCGCGCGCGGCACGCTGCGCCCGTAGCGTGGCCACGGTGGCCTCCTGGCGGCCGGCGTCGATTTCGAGCAGCACGGCGCCCGCGCGCACGCGGTCACCCGAGCGGGCCACGATGCGGGTGATGAACCCTTCCACCTGTGGCTGCACGGTGGCCGAGCGGCGCGATTTCACCGTGCCGATGAACTCACTGGTCTGCTCGATCGGGCCGCTCTTGAGCGTCAGCACATCGACCGGCATCGGCGGCATACCGCCGCCCGGTGGGCCGCCGGCGCCCGGCGCGGCCGACGAGCCGCGGCCGCACGCGGTGGTCAAGGCCACGATCAGCACAGTGGCAGTGGCGAGCTTCACAAGGCGAGACACAGAACGAGACATGCGTCGGAACTCCACGAGATGAACCACGTTGGGCCAGGGAACCTTGAGTACGCCCGGTGAGGCGCACGTCGGTGGCGGGTGGGGCGCTCTATTCTACGACGAGATACCGGACTCGCAGCCTCAGCCGTAAAAACTTCGTGGTACGATTTACGGGACATGCCTGTGACGCCGCTCGACGCCGCCGAGGTTCGGCGGATCGCCGCCCTCGCCCACCTCGCCCTCACCGACGACGAAGTCGGCCTCTTCGGCCGCCAACTCGCCGAGATTCTCGAATTCGTACGGCAGATCCAGTCGGAGGACACCTCGGGCGTGACCCCGATGTCACACGCCTCGGGCGGCGACGGCCACGAACGCGCCGATGACGTGCAGCCCACCCTGGCCCGCGTCGAGGCCTTGAAGAACGCACCGGACGCGGCCCCGGAGTCGGGCCTGTTCAAAGTGCCGCGGGTGATGGCGTGAGCGACGCACGAGGACCGCTGATGACCGCCCGCGACCAGATCGCGCGCGGTGAACGCTCGGCCGAGTCGGTGACGCGCGAGGCGCTCGCCGCCATCGCCCGTCAGGAGCCGTCGCTGGCAGCCTTCACGGCGGTGGCGACCGAACAGGCGCTGGCGCAAGCCGGGGCGGTCGACGCGGCGCGGGCGCGCGGCGAGGCGCTCGGGCCGCTTGCCGGGGTGCCGATCGCAATCAAGGACAACATCAGCACCAAGGGCGTGCCGACCACGGCCGGTTCGAAGATGCTGGCCGGTTACGTGCCGCCGTATGACGCCACCGTGGTGGCCCGGCTTGCGGCGGCCGGCGCCGTCATCATCGGCAAGACCAATTGCGACGAGTTCGGCATGGGTTCGTCGACCGAGAACTCCGCCTACGGCGTGACCGCCAATCCGTGGGCGCTCGACCGCACGCCCGGTGGGTCGAGCGGTGGCTCAGCGGCGACCGTGGCGGCGCGGGCCGTGCCGGCGGCGCTCGGTTCTGACACCGGCGGCTCGATCCGCCAGCCGGCAGCGTTCTGCGGCATCGTCGGCCTCAAGCCGACCTACGGCCGGGTGTCGCGCTACGGCTTGCTCGCCTACGCGTCGTCGCTCGATCAGGTCGGCCCGTTCGCCACCACGGTCGAAGACGCCGCGGCCGTGCTCACCGCGATTGCCGGACCCGATCGCCACGACGCCACCAGTGCCGCGCAGCCGGTGCCCGATTGGTCCACCGCGAACGACGCGCGTGGCCTGCGGATCGGCGTACCGCGCGCGTTCATCGACGGCGTGGACGCGTCGGTCGCGCAGGCCTTCGAGCAGTCGCTTTCCGTGTGGAAGGAGCGCGGCGCCGTCATCGTCGACATCTCCTTGCCGCACGCGTCGCTGGCCATTCCCGTCTACTACCTGATCGCGACCGCCGAGGCCAGCTCCAACCTGGCGCGCTACGACGGCGCGCGCTACGGCTACCGCACCACGGTCGCGCCCAAGGACTCGCTGCGCGACATGTATGAACGCACCCGTGACGAGGGCTTCGGCGCCGAGGTGAAGCGCCGCATCATGCTCGGCACCTACGTGCTCAGCGCCGGCTACTACGACGCCTACTACTTGAAGGCGCAGCAGGTGCGGGCCACGGTGCGCGACGACTACGCCGCGGCCTTCACGTCGGTCGATCTCGTGGCCACGCCGACCACGCCGACGCCGGCCTTCAAGTTGGGCGAGAAGACGGCCGATCCGCTGCAGATGTACCTGGCCGACATCTTCACGGTGAGCGCCAATCTCGCGGGCGTGCCGGCCATGAGCCTGCCGTGCGGGATGACGCCCGACGGCTTGCCGATCGGTTGTCAGCTCACCGCGAAGATGTGGGACGAAGCGTCGCTCGTGCGCGCGGGCACCGCGTTCCAGCAGGCCACTGATTGGCATCAGCGCGCGCCGGTCGCAGTCGGCGCGTAGCGCCTACGACGCCGCCGCGGCCGCGGGCCGCTTCATGAACGACCACACGATCAGGCCAAGCAGCAGGAACGGCACGAGCGGCAGCAGCACGGCCAGGGCGGCGATCACCAGGCCGACGACGATCACGCCGCCGACGACCACGACCAGGAGCGGGGCCAGGGCCACCATCGCCACCATGCCGAGCGCGGCGACTACGGCACCGACCAGCAACTTGACCAGCCCGATGACCAGCCGAATCGGGAGGAAGATCAGCTTGACGATCAGCCACAGCATGCCGACCAAGCCGATCACGACGGCGCCGGCGATGCCCACGGCACCGAGCGCAAGCAGAGCACCCATGGAACCCTCCCACGGCGGATGTGTCCCGCCCACTTGAGGGGACGAGATCCCGCCGCAACGAGTTCCTTGCCGCTCAGCGCTTTTCGAGCAGAACGGCGAACGCGGGCAGGTCCCACTCGACCAGACCCTGGTTCACCTCTTCCATCGCCTGGCGCTCTGGCTTCACGGCGCGAGGCTTGCCCGGTTCGAGACGCACGGTGGCGCCCTTGCGGAGCTGTTTGGCGCGGGCGGCCGCGATGTCCACGTAGAGGAAGCGGCTCTCGATGGGCCGCGCCTGCGGGCGAACGGCCGGCGCTTCCACCTGACCGTCGAGAACGTTGTCGTTGTCGGACATAGCCCCTCAGACTAACGAATTCCCGGCGGCGGAATCAACCCGCCGCCCGACTCAGTGTTTGACCGCCGGGGTGACGACCGCGCCGACGATCCAGGCAGCCAGGCCGGTGACGAGCGCGCCCAGAATGGCCGACAGGAACGACCGCACGTCGAACCCGGGCACGAGCGCCGCCGCCAGGCCGAACGCGGCGCCGTTGACCACGAAGTAGAAGAGCCCCAGCGTGAGCAATGTGATGGGGAACGTGAGCAAGGCCAGCACCGGGCGCACGATCGTATTCACGACGCCCAGCGCCGCCGCTCCCACCGCCAGCGCACCCCAACTGGTCACGACCACCCCGGGCACGATCTGCGCGGTGACCCACAGGGCCACCGCCAGCACGATCCAATGAATGAGGAAGCTGCCCATGTCAGGACGCCGCCGCCACCGGCACGTTGCGCGGCTTGGCTGCTTCTCGCAGCGGCAAACGAACGTTGAGCACGCCGTCCTTGTAGTCGGCCTCGACCTTGGCAGAGTCGACCGAGGGGGGCAGTGAGAAACGCCGGCTGAATCGGCCGTAAGCGCGCTCGACGCGCCGGTAGTCCTCGCGCTTCACGTCCGCCGGGCGGACCCGTTCGCCGCTGATGGTCAGCGTGCCGTGCTCCACCGTGACCGAGATCGCCTCACGAGTCATCTCGGGCAGTTCGGCCTTGATGACGAGCGCCCGATCGGCGCTCTCGTAGATGTCCACCGCTGGGACCCACCCGCCGTCGCCGCGCAGGCTGCCCTGCAGCGCCGCCAGTCCACGAAACGGATCGAATCGCACGATAGCCATGGTCTGGTTCCTCCGCGTTGTTAAGAGTGGTGGTCGTGTGTTCGCGAGTCGCGCCCGGGACCCAAGCCCCGGGCACCGAGACCCGCCTTACTTCGTTTCCGAGAACTCCGCGTCGACCACGTCGTCCTCCGGAGGCGCACCGCCGGCATCGCCACCGGGCGTACCGGGCGCACCGCCGCCGGCGGCCTGCGTGGCCTTGTAGAGCTGCTCGGCCATCTGGTGCGATGCCTTCTGCAAGTCGGCCAGGGCCGCCGTGATGGCCGGCTGGTCGTCGCCCTGCACTGCCTTCTTGGCGGCCTCGAGCGCCGTCTGCACCTTCTCCGCCTCGCCCGCCGCCAGCTTGTCCTTCGACTCGGAGAGCGTCTTCTCCACCGAGTAGACCAGCGAGTCGAGCTGGTTGCGCGCGTCGATCAGCTCGCGCTTGCTCTTGTCGTCGCTGGCGTGGGCTTCCGCGTCCTTCACCATGCGGTCGACGTCGTCCTTGCCCAGGCCGCTCGAGCCGCTGATGGTGATCTTCTGTTCCTTGCCCGTGGCCTTGTCCTTGGCCGACACGTTGACGATGCCGTTGGCGTCGATGTCGAACGTGACCTCGACCTGCGGCACCCCGCGCGGCGCCGGCGGCAGCCCCACCAGCTGGAACTTGCCGAGCGTGCGGTTGTCGCGCGCGAACTGCCGTTCGCCCTGCAGTACGTGGACTTCCACGCTGGTCTGGCTGTCGGCCGCGGTGGAGAACGTCTCGCTCTTCCGCGTCGGAATGGTGGTGTTGCGGGTGATGAGGGTCGTCATCACTCCGCCCAGCGTCTCGATCCCGAGCGAGAGCGGGGTGACGTCGAGCAGCAGCAGGTCCTTGACGTCGCCGGCCAGGACCCCGCCCTGCAGGGCCGCGCCAATGGCCACGACTTCGTCAGGATTCACGCCCTTGTGCGGTTCCTTGCCAAAGAACGCCTTCACGGCTTCTTGCACGCGCGGCATGCGGGTGGAGCCGCCGACCAGCACGACTTCATCGATGTCGCCCGGCTTCAATCCGGCATCTTCCAGGGCCTTCTTCACGGGGCCCATCGAGCGCTGCACGAGATCCTCGACCAGCGCCTCGAGCTTGGCGCGCGTGAGCTTCACGGTGAGGTGCTTGGGACCGGTGGCGTCGCCGCTGATGAACGGCAG
>JBDTWC010000024.1:0-10481 GCA_040006875.1 Acidobacteriota bacterium
GCGTCCACGGCGAAGGTGCCGATGTCGGCCAGCCCGGCGCTGTTGCGGCCTCGACGCGGTAGCCCGTGACCATGGGCTACCGACGCGGACGCTCTGGTCTTACCGGTGTCGATGTCGGTCCACACCGCCGTGGGCGCGCCGTCGAGGCCGCGGCACACGGCGAAGGCAGCGTGTCCGTCAGGCGACAGGATGACGCTGTGGCCATCGAAGCGCCAGCTCGAGGCCAGCCGGTGCGTGTGGTCCGGCGTCGCCACCACGGCGGTGCCTCGAATGCTGTCGATCGCGCGCGTCGCCGGCGCGGATGGGCGAGACGCGGCAGGACCGCTGAACCCACCGTGGACTGCTGGCCCGAAGGCACGCGCCGGATCGGGAGCCGGAAACCGGGCAGCGGGCGCAACGCGTACAAGCCGTCTGCCGTGAAGCCCACGCCCACCTGCCCTTCGTCGATCCCCGGCATGGATCGTCCGGAGGCCAGATCCACGACGCTATAGGCGCTCGACGCCGAGGCCAGTCACGCTGAGCGCCACGCGCTGCGCATTCGGACGGGGCGAGACAGACGACGAGCAGGAGCACGAGAGCGAGTTGAGGGGGCAGCACGCGCGCACCACGAGCAGCCAGGCGCCGCGTTCCAGCTGAATGCTAAGATCGCCGGCTTACATGCCCAAAATCCTGGTGACCAATGACGACGGCGTGCACGCCCCCGGCCTCCGCGCCCTGGCCGAGGCCATGCGTCCGCTGGGCGACGTGATGATCGTGGCGCCAGCTCAAGAGTCGAGCGCCATCGGCCACGCGCTCACGTTGCGCCGGCCGTTGCGGCTCGAGACATTCGGGCCCGACATCTACGCGGTCGACGGCACGCCCACCGACTGCGTCAACATCGCCGTCGCGGTCCTGCTCAAAGGCCAGAAACCCGACCTGGTCGTATCGGGGATCAACACCGGCTGGAACCTCGGCGACGACGTGACCTACTCCGGCACCGTGTCGGGCGCGCTCGAAGCGGCCCTGCTCGGCGCGCCGGCCATCGCCGTATCGCTCATGCGCACGCGCGACTGGACGTTCGACTTCGCGCCCTCGGCCGCCGTCGCGCACGACCTCGCGGTCCACGTGCTGAGCGAAGGCCTGCCCGACCGCGTGTTTCTCAACGTGAACGTGCCTCGCGGCGTGCCCAAAGGCGTGCGCCTCACCGTCCAAGGCAAGCGCAATCACGTCACGACCATCGCTGAACGCATCGACCCGCGCGGGCAGCGCTACTACTGGATCGAGGAGGGCGAGGACGATTGGGATCCGCACGACCGCAGCGATTACGTGGTGTGCCGTCAGGGCTACGTGTCGGTGACCGCGCTGCAGCCCGACATGACCGCCCACACCGGCGCGCCGGCATGGCTCGACCGGCTGGTGACAGGGGAGTAGCGCGCCTTCCCAGCGGGAGCGTGACTCGCCGGGGCACCGGAGTTGGTGGCGGACGGCCTTTCTGGGGTATGATTCTCGAGCGTCGGGGCGTGGCTCAGCCTGGTAGAGCACTCGGTTCGGGTCCGAGGGGTCGGAGGTTCGAATCCTCTCGCCCCGACCATAGATTGAAGGCCCGGTGATGGCGACATCACCGGGCCTTTTCACTTGCGGAGAGCATCTGTCCCGTCGTGGCTACGGTGGGGTCGCAAGGCTGAACCGTAAGATAGAATCCGGCCGGCGGAGGTTTCTGTGCCCGAACTCGATGAACTAAGCCTTCAGGTTCTACGCCTGCTGAGCGTGCGCTCGCCGGGCAGCGGAGCCCAGACGCTCTCAGTCGCGGGCGAACCGCCCGAGGTGGTCTCCGCGATCGTCGAGCGATTGCGCTTCGACCACTTGGTCGAAGCCTCATTGGTCAGACACGGCTCCGGGGCAATGCCAGATCACTGGGCGCCGTCGACCCTGACCGACAAGGGCCGCAGAGTCCTTGCCAGCTTGGACAGCGTGGTGTGCCCGACATGCTTCCAGCCGATGGGGGTGGTTGAGAGCACCGACCATCCCGAGGTCGCGAGTGCGGGTGGCAGGCTGTTCCAGTGCTCCGTGCACGGCACGTGGTCTCTCGGACAGAATGCCGGATCCTTGAGGCACCTGAGCGACTAGTCCGAGCCTTGGTCAGGGCTCGTCCGGGCCGTCTTGGTCGGAATCGGCGTCGGCGATCACGTCCGACGGGTCGCTCGGATGGACCCGCTCGAGGTAGTCGCGCACCGCATCGACCTGATGCTCGAACACGCGGTCGCTGCCCTTCGGGTCGGGGTAGTCGCGGCCGTCGTCCACCCAGTCGGCGGGCGCGTTTGTGACGCGCCAGCGGCCGTCCATCAGGCGGTGCACTACGGCGTTGGCCATGATTGCGCTCTCGAGATGTGATTCACGACCGGCGTAGCCTATGGGCTGCCAACGGGTGAGTCAAGACGCGCGAGCCACGGCTACAATTGAAGCCGCCACGTGACGTCTCCCGCCTCGCCGCCTGCACCGCACTCACGCCTGCCGCTGCTGGGCGTGGCGTCCGCCGTGGTCGGCGTGGCGCTGCTCGTGGTCACCGTGCGGCAGGTCGGCTGGGCCGAGATTCGCAGCGGCGTGACCACGCTCGGCTGGTGGTTCGCAGTCGTGGTCGCTCTGGGCGGATTGCGATTCTACGTGCGCACCCGGTCCTGGATGCTGTGCGCGGCCGAGATCGGCGCGCCCCCGCTGCCCGCCGCCAGCGCCTTCGGCGCCGGTCTGGCCGGCGATGCCGTGGGCAACCTCACGCCGCTCGGGCTACTGGCCTCAGAGCCCACCAAGGTGCTGCTCGTGCGGCGCCATCTCACCACCGCGCAGGCGCTCACCTCGGTGGCCCTCGACAACGGCTTCTACACCGCGTCGGTGCTGGTGATGATCGCGGCCGGCGCGTGGGGGCTAGTGCGCCAGGTTGCGATCGATCCTGCGATCCGCATGGTGGCCGAGGGCGTGCTCGCGCTCGTGCTCGCCACGCTCGTGGCCGGCATCTGGATCGCGTTCAGCCGGCCGGCCATCTTGTCGCGCCTGGCTCAACTCGCCACCCGCGTGCTCGGCCGCGAGGCGCGCTCGCCCGACGTGCTGCGCGATATCGAGGCCCGCTTCTACGGCGTGCTCGGGTGGCCCCGGCGGGCGCTGTGGATCGCGGCCGGCTGGCAGGTCGCCTTCCACCTGAGCGCCGTGATCGAGGTGTGGGTGGTCCTGCGCGCGCTCTCGGGCGGCACCGCGTCGTTGGCCGACGCCTTCGTGCTCGAATCGACGGGGCGGCTCGTGACCGTGCTCTTCAAGGTCATCCCGTTTCGAATGGGAGTCGATGAGGTCGGCGCCGCCGTGGTCGCTACCGCCTTGGGCATTCCCGCCAGTCACGGCGTGGCTCTGGCGCTGGTGCGGAAGCTGCGCATCCTGGTCTGGAACGCGATCGGGCTCGGCGTGCTCGCCCGCACGCCACGTTGATTCTCGAATCGGCACATCCTCGCGCGCCATGCTGGACCTGTGCCCGGCCTACGAGCGGAGCGCGCACGGCTGCACGTCCCGGCCGGTCAAGACTCGCCCCTGATTGCCGATTCCCATCCCGGAGCGGCAGATGGCAGGAACGGCAGACTCTCGAAACGACGCGTCGGTGCTGGTGGTCGGCGCCTCGACTGAAGCACAGGCGGTGCACCGGTGTCTGGTGCGCGAGCACGTGGCGACCTCCAGGGTCGAGAGCCCCGAAGCCGCCGCCCGCAGCATCGACGACAGCGCTCCCGGCATCATCGTGGTCGACGTGGACGAAGCGCCGGCCGAGGCTGTCGAGCTGTGCCGCTCGGTGAAGCGCAACATCGACACCCGCCTCACGCCGATCGTCGTGCTCTCGGACGACCGCGAGCGCGAGCAGCGCCTCGCCGCCCTCGCGACCGGCGCCGAAGCGGTGCTGTCAAAGCCTTTCGACCCCGAAGAGTTGCTGGTGCGGGTGAAGGCGTTCAGTCGCGTCAGCCACTACGCCAACGACCTCGAATCCGCGGCCGCCATCATCATGACCGTCACCGCCATGATCGAGGCGCGCGAGTCGTCGCCCGGCCACTGCTACCGCATGGCCAACTACGCCACCGCGCTCGGCCGGGCCATGCGCCTCAGCGCCGACGAACTGAAGGCGCTCTATCGCGGCGCCTTCCTGCACGACATCGGCATGCTCTCGATTCCCGACGGGATCCTGCACAAGGGCGGTCGGCTCGAACCCGAAGAATACGAGATCATCAAGTCGCATGCGGTGATCGGCGACGCGCTGTGCGCTAACCTGCGGACCCTGCACTCGGTGCGGCCGATCGTGCGCCATCACCACGAACGGCTCGACGGCTCGGGCTATCCCGACGGCCTGCGCGGCGACGCGGTGCCGCTGCTGGCGCAAATCGTGAGCATCGTGGATCTGTTCGAGGCGATCACCATGGGGCGCGAGTACGTGGCGCCGCGCGCCGCCGTCGACGCCATCAAGGTGCTGCGCCACGAAACCAGCGTGGGCTGGCGGCGGCCCGAGGTGGTCGAGCCGTTCATCGCGCTGGTAGGCAGCGGGGCGCTCGAGAAGTTCCGCGCCGCCGCGGTCACCGCCGACGAACCGCTCGAACTCGCGGGTCTGGCAACCGACCTGCAGCACGCGGCGTCGAGCGTGGGCGCGCCGGTGCCGCACGGCATCAGCTGGTCGCCGCACCACTAGACGCGCTGCTACACTGACCGGCGTGCAAGTGACTCGGCGCTACCTCATCTCCGGCCGCGTCCAGGGCGTCGGCTTCCGCTTTTTCGCCGCCGACGCCGCGCGCCGCGAAGGCCTGGCCGGCCATGTGCGCAATCTCGTCGACGGACTGGTGGAAGTCGTGGCCGAGGGCGACCTCGACAGCGTCACCCGCTTTGAAGCGAAGTTGTGGCGTGGACCTTCGCACGCGCGGGTCGACGACGTAGTCGTCACCGACACCGAACCGCTCGGGCTCACCGACGGCTTCGCAATCCGGTAGGATCGCAGACGGCCCATGCAGTCACTCAAAGACAAGATCCGTCACGTCCCCGACTTTCCGAAGCCGGGCGTCCTGTTCTACGACATCACCACGCTGCTCGGCGACCCCGCGGGCTTCCGCGCCACTCTCGACGCGATGGTCGCGCCCTACGCGGGGCAGGGCATCGACCGCGTGGTCGGGATCGAGAGCCGCGGCTTCATCCTGGCCTCGGCCATGGCCGACCGGCTTGGCGCCGGTTTCGTGCCGATCCGCAAGCCGGGCAAGTTGCCGGCGGCCACGATCGGGGAGTCGTATGCGCTCGAGTACGGCACCGACCGGCTGGAGATCCACAGCGATGCCCTCGCGCCGGGCCAACGCGTGCTCATCGTCGACGACGTGCTGGCCACCGGCGGCACGGCTCGGGCCGCGGTGAATCTCGTGCATCGACTCGGCAGCAGCCTGCACGCCGCGGCGTTCCTCGTCGAGCTCGACTTTCTGAAGGGCCGCGACAAGCTCACCGCCACGACCGTGTCGTCACTGCTGCACTACTAGTCACGCAGACAAGCGCGCCGAGCAGCGCACACTCGCCACCGGCACCCTGGCACGCCGGCCAGAAGAGCGGGGGAGCCACGGCGAACAGCGGCGTGATGGTGACGGTCGTGCCCTGACGGGGCGGCGCCACCGTCTGATAGATTAGGCTCCATCCTGCCTGCTCCCGTAGCTCAGGGGATAGAGCGTCCGCCTCCTAAGCGGAAGGTCGTTGGTTCAATTCCAACCGGGGGCACCACCGTGCGATTAGGAGCGGGTCCCGGCGGCCGGCGGCGCAACGGCGGATCCCACCCGCCATCTCTGGTAAACTGAAGAGCCGTATGAAGCATTCAGAAAAAGAGCACCTGAAGGAAAACGAACTGGCCACCGCCCTGGCGTCGGCCAATAGAAATCGTTCGCAGGTGCTGGCCATAGGCGGCGGCATTCTGGCGCTGCTCGCCGCCATCGGCGGCTTCGTCACGTGGCAGCGCAACAAGGACGCGGGCGTCTCGGGCCTGCTGGCTGACGCCATGATCGTCTACGAGGCCCCGGTGCAGCCCTCGGCGGCGCCTCCTGAGCCCGGAGCCGCGCCGTCTCCGGCGCCCACGCAGATGCCCGGCACCTATCCGAGCGAGAAGGTCAAACTCGAAGCGGCGCTCCCGAAGTTCCTGGCCGCGGCCGAATCGAGCCCCGCGAGCACGCCCGGTCGCCTGGCGCGTCTGAACGCCGCCGCGATCCTGGTGTCGCTCGGGCGCTTCGACGAGGCGCGCACCAACTACGAACAGCTCGCCAGCGGCACCGACCTCATCGCCAGCGGCGCCGCGCTGGGCAAGGCGGAGGCGCAGGTTCGGGCCGGCCAGTTCGGGCCGGCCATCGACGGCCTGAAGACGCTGAGTGCGCAGACTACCGGCTCGCTGCCGGTCGATGGCGTACTCATGGAACTGGCCCGCGCCTATCGCTCGTCAGGCAAGATCGACGACGAGCGCAAGACGCTCACCGAGATCGTCGAGAAGCACGCCGAGTCGCCGTTTGCCGGCGAAGCGCGCACCCAACTCGAAAAGCTGAAAGGCTAGCGAGCGGGCTCGACCGGTTACTGGTCGACTTCGCGCTTGAAAGCGGCGAGCAGGCGCAGGGCTTCAAGCGGCGTGGTCTGGTCGATGTCAACCGCGCGCAGTTGGTCGCGTAGCGCGTCGTCGAGGATCGGCGCCTGGAACAACCGGAGCTGCTGCTGCGGCACCAGCGGCGTGCCGCTGATGGCGGGCCGGCCGCCGCGGGTCAGTTCGTCCCGTTCTAGGGCAACCAGGATCTCCTTCGCGCGCGCCAACACCGTGGGCGGAAGGCCGGCCAGGCGCGCCACGTGGATGCCGTAGCTGCGATCCGAACGTCCGGGCAGGATCTTGTGCAGGAAGACGATGTCGTCCTTCCACTCCTGCACGGCGACGTGCGCGTTCACCACTCCAGCCACGCCATCGGCGAGATCGGTGAGCTCGTGATAGTGCGTGGCAAAGAGCGTCTTCGGCCGCGCCCGTGCGTTGGTAGCCAGGTGCTCGGCCACGGCCCACGCGATGCTCAGGCCATCGAACGTGGCGGTGCCGCGGCCCACTTCATCCAGCACCACCAGACTCTTCGACGTGGCCCCGTTCAAGATGTGCGCCGTCTCCTGCATCTCGACCATGAACGTCGACTGGCCGCGCGCGATGTTGTCCGAGGCGCCGACGCGCGCGTAAATGCGGTCGACCAGCCCCAGCTTGGCCTCGCGCGCCGGCACGAACGATCCGGTCTGCGCCATCAACGACAGCAACGCCACCTGGCGCAGGTAGGTGGACTTGCCGCCCATGTTCGGCCCGGTGAGCACGACCAGCTGCTGAGTGGTGCCGTTGAGCGCCACGTCGTTGGGCACGAACGTTCCGCCGGCGAGCCGTTCCACGACCGGATGGCGCACCTCCATGGCGGTCAACTCGTCGCCATCGTGCACGTAGGGCTTGGTGAAGTTGCCGATCGCCGCCGCGTCGGCCAGGCCGGCCAGCACGTCGATCGCGGCGACGGCACGAGCCGTGTCGAGCACGCGCGCCGACTCGCCTGACACGCGCGACCGCAGCGCCTCGACCAACTCGAGCTCGCGTTCGGTGGCCCGCTCGTCGGCGCCCAGCACTTTCTCTTCGTGCGACTTGAGCGCCGGGGTGACGAAGCGCTCGCCGCCCGCGATCGTCTGCTTGCGGATGTAGTCGTCGGGCACCGCGTGTAGGTTCGCCTTCGAGATCTCGATGTAGTAGCCGAAGACGCGATTGAAGCGCACCTTGAGCGACTGGATGCCGGTGCGCGTGCGCTCGGCCGCTTCGAGTTCGGCGATGATCTGCTTGCCGGAGCGGCTGATGCGGCGGAGCTCGTCGAGTTCCCCGTCAACGCCGTCGCGAATGGCGCCCCCGTCGCGGGCCAGAGCCGGCGGTTCATCGGCGATGGTTGCGTCGATGGCCTGACGCATCTCGGACAAGTCGTCGAGCCCGGCGACCAGACCCGTGATGAGCGGCGCCTGACACCCGCCGAGCAGCAGGCGCGCGCGGGGAATGGCCGCGAGCGAGCGAGCCACGGCCACGAGGTCGCGCGGACTGGCGGTGGAGAGCGCCACCTTCGAGATCAGGCGCTCGAGGTCGAGCACCGCTTTCAGCGTGTCGCGCACCTTGCCGCGATCGGCGGCGCGGAAGGCCAGTTCCTCGACCGCGTCGAGACGCTCACGGATCGGCTCGAGGGCCACGAGCGGCGCAAGCAGCCAGGCGCGCAGCATGCGGCCGCCCATCGGCGTCACCGTGCGATCCAGTTCGTCGAGCAGCGAACCTTGCCGGCCACCCTGCGACGACTCGACGATCTCGAGATGCCTCAGGGTCATCGGATCGATGAGCAGCGTGCCGGCTGTTTCGCGCAGGCGGATGGTGCGCACGTGCGCCAGGTCCGCCTTCTGCGTGTCGCGCAGGTAACGCACCAGCGCGCCGGCGGCTGCCACCGCCAGCGGTCGCGCATCGAGGCCGAAGCCTTGAAGTCCGGCTACCTGCAGCTGCTCGCACAGCGTGGCGCTGGCGCGGGCGAGGTCGAAGGTCCAGCCGTCGACCGGGGTCACCGCGATGCCGGCGGCCGCGGGCAGCAGAGCGGCCACATCGACACCGGCCGGCACGACCAGCTCGCGCGGGCCGAGCACGGCCACTTCGTCGTCGAGCGCCTGGTAGGCCTGGGCGCCGTGATACTCCGTTGTTTGGAACTCGCCGGTCGAGAGGTCGAGGAGCGCCACGCCCAGATGCGCCTGCGGTCCGCGCGGGGACTCGAGGCCGGTCACGGCCATCAGGAAGGCCGGCTCGCGAGCGTCGAGATAGCTGGCGTCGGCGAGCGTGCCCGGCGTGACGACGCGCACGACCTCGCGCTTGACCACGCCCTTGGCCTTCTTGGGGTCTTCGGTCTGCTCGCAGATGGCCACGCGGTGGCCGAGCTTCACGAGGCGCGTGATGTAGCCCTCGCCGGCATGGAACGGCACGCCACACATCGGGATGGCGGCGCCTGTGGCGGCGTCCTTCGAGCGCGAGGTGAGCGCGAGGTCGAGGGCTCGCGCGGCCACCAGCGCGTCCCCGTAGAACAGCTCGTAGAAGTCGCCCATGCGGAAGAACACCAGCGCCAGCGGATATTGCCGCTTGGCCTCGAGGTACTGGCGCATCGCCGGCGTCGTCGACGCGTTCGGCGTCGGTAGCGGGGGTGCGGAGTCGAACGGCTGGGACAGAAACGGCCTCGAGTGGGAGGGGCGCGCAGCAGCGCCGGCGCGGAGACGTCGAGTATAGTCGGGAAGCCGCGCGGGCGGCTCACGCATGTGGCTGCTGGCGCTCGAGACGACGACCCCGGATGGAAGCGTGGCGCTCCTCCGCGACGACCGCGTGGTGGCGGAGCGGTCGGGTGATCCGGCGCTCTCCCACGCCGAGCGGTTTCCTGACGACTTCGCTGCGCTACTCGCTGAGGCCGGCCTGACGCCGGGCGACATCGACCTGTTCGCCGTGGCCACCGGACCGGGCGGCTTCACCGGTTTGCGCATCGGCCTGGCCGCGATTCAGGGCCTGTCGCTGGCGCTGAATCGACCGGTCGCCGGCGTCGGGTCGCTTCCGGCGCTGGCCTGGGCCGCGCTCGACTGCGACCCCAGTCTGCCTGCCGCTGGAGTATGGCTCGACGCGTCGCGGGGCGAAGTCTTTGCGGCCGCCTACGCGCGACCAAGGCGGCCTGACACGGCGTGGCCGCTCGTGACCCTGGCCTTGCCCACAGCGGCGCCGCCGGACGTGACGCTGACCGAATGGCGCGGGGTCGTGCCCCCTGGTCTTCGGGTCGCCGCGGCCTGCCACGACGCAGCGCGCGTGGCACTCGAGCACGCCGGCTACGCTGCCCTCGCGCCGCCGGCGCGGCTGGCCGGGATCGTCGGCCGCATCGGCTGGCGCATGCACGCCGTCGGCCTCACCGCGGCGCCGCACGCGCTCATGCCGGAGTACGTGCGCCGGCCCGACGTCGAGATCGACCGCGACCGTCGCGCCGCCGCCGGCGTGCCATGACTTTCGAGCGGCTCACGGCGGCCAGTGACCTCGATGGCCTCCTGGCTCTCGACGAGGTCTGCTTCCATCGCCCGTGGACGCGTGCGGACTACGAGCGCGAGCTGGCCGATCCCGCCCGCTGCTTCATCTTCCTGGCCACGGTGCACGGGCGGACCATCGCCTACTGTGCGTTCTGGCGCATCTTCGACGAAGCCCACATCAACAACTTCGCCGTGCATCCCGAGTTCCGGCGCCGGGGCATCGGGCGCGCGCTCCTGACCCACAGCCTGACGCAGGCCGAGGCGATCGGCGCGCCGAAGGCTACGCTGGAAGTGCGCGCCTCGAACGTGGCCGCGCTGGCCCTCTACGAGCACGGCGGGTTCACGCGCGCCGGCCTGCGCCGGGCGTACTACACCCACCCGGTCGAGGACGCGCTCATCCTGTG